>JAFROJ010000069.1 GCA_017429765.1 Bacteroidales bacterium
ACGCAGGCGCTGAATCTCTAAACTCAAAGATCAAAACCTTTAGATCCCAACTACGAGGTGTAAGCGACTATACCTTCTTCATGTATAGAATCTATAAGATCTTTGGATAACTTAAACACGGAACTTTGCAGGTGAGCCCAGATAACCCTCATCTTCTGTAGTTTCCGGAGTGTGCGGTATACTGTAGAAGGGGCGCAGCCTAGGCATGTGGTGATTTCCTTGATTGAGATCGTTATGCAGTTGTTGTTGTCTACGTACGCCATCATCAACAACAATATCCGGTAATCGTTCAACTTCAACTCTGTGTCTTGGACAAGTGCCGCCAATTCACGCTGGAAAACAGCCAGGAAAAAGCCATTCTCGTACCTGCTCTGCCTGCCCGTCACAATCTTGATTTGCGCGATTTGTGTTCCGTAGTTGTTAATCGTTGTCTCGCTCATATGCTACAATTATTTGCGTGGGTGCTAATATAATTTGCGTGGGTGCAATTCTTTTTTGCATACGTGCAAAAAACATAATAAGTAACTATCTGAAAATCAATGATTTTTATTTAGTTCCTTATTAAAGATATTATTCATCAGCATTTTTGATTTGCGTAGGTCATTGACATCCTTAAAACCTTGCTGTGTAAAAAGAAAAGAAGAATCTATCGCAAAAGGAATAGTACTGCAGATTAGCTTAGTAGCATTTCGCCCAGAGTCATCACCATCCAGAAAGCAAACCACCTTGTCTGCGTGGACTAATTCTTTTATGGCGCGGCTAATAAGACTGGTGGAATTCAGTACGACGGCGGACATTTGGTCAGGAAGATACCATCCCATATCAACCGCTGAGAGAAAGTCCATGAATCCCTCGAAAACCAGGCATTTAGAATTCGAGATAGATCCCAAGATACTTATATCTTTCGGGGCCATCGCACCTTTGAAAAATGGATTTCGGAGTTCAAATCCACCAGAACGGTTCTCGAAACCAACATAGTAGTATTCGGTATTACGTCCGCGTAAGTAGCACCGAATTTCCGCACAATACTTCTTCGCGGTATCCCAAGAAATGCCTCGACGATACAAGTATGAGCATAGAGAGCCTGAATGAAGAGGTTCAATGACGACATCTTCCCATACTACATTCTCGTTCACATGATTGATCTGCCTCGTGGAATCTGGCATAACTGACATATGCTCTTTCATGGCTTCAGAGATAAAACGTAGGGCTTCCCTTACATCTCGTACACCAATTAAAGCCATAGCCAAATCAATGATGTTACCCTTGCTGCCGGTGCTCCAGTCATAATAACCTTTTCCATTCTCTAGAACTTGGAACGACGGATGATGGTCTCCACCCTCTCCTTGAAAAGGAGACCGATACCAAAATCCTCTGGCGGTCCTTTTCGCTGGATAGTAGCGAAGATTAGCCAAGAAGTCTTGGATCATTATGGTTTTGGCTTGGACGCTATTCATATGATGGAATAATAGCAGTCAGAGATGTCTTGGCCGCGATACACTATACGCTGGTCAGCTTTCCGAATATGGCATGTGATGCTACCGGCAGTGGTATATCGGCGCAGCGTACGACGATCTATGCCTAGTACTTTGCAAGTTTCGGGGATAGTATAGATCTCATCGGGGATTACTTCGGGTTTTTTCATATTATTTTTTTAAATTTGTTCGTACACGGTAAATATAAACAATTATGAACAAATAAACAATAAATGTTTAATATTTTGCGTCAAAGATGAACAGATTTAAGGTCATTTATGAGCATATTATAGGCTCGAAGTATGCATCTTCGCAGGAAGATTTTGCTCACAAGACGGACATTTCGAGAACGATAGTTTCTCAACTCCTTACAGGTAAGAGAGTTTTGAATGATAAACAAATTGTTAAAATCTGTGCTGCGTTTCCTTTCGTTGATTCTGAGTGGCTCAGAAGTGGAGAAGGAATGCCTTTCTCATATGATAGTAAAGGATTGCTCTCGCCGGAGGATTTAAAGGATCTCGATTCAGTTCTCCTTTTCCTCAATGGAATTGATGATGAGCAGACATATACCAATCAATTAGAATCCTTGGCTATCTTATACGCATCCAAGATGGCTGAGGTTCAAGATTTATATTCCCAAATGGCTGGTTTAATGAATCGGTTAGAGTCCAAGGAGAAGGAGAACGCCGCTCTTAGCCAGAAGGTATTATCCCAGGCGAGAACGCTACAGTTGTTAAATCATGAGTTGGCTGAACTAAAGATCAAGTCCACCAACCATTCTCAGGGTTCTGCTGATCTTTCCACAGATAGTGGCATTAACGAGTAATCAATGACTTTTCTGTTCGCTTCATCTACTTTACTGAAGTCCTTTCTTTTAATATAAGCCAGAGTGACTCTTCTTTCTGGTTGGTGTCCAAGGGCATCGGATATGGTGGAAAGGTCGATGCCAAGATCAGCGCAGGCCAAAGTTGCCCAAGTGTGGCGTGCCCAATACATCGTGACATCAGGTAGTTTGTTCCTATTGGCAATGCTTTTCAAAGCGGCATCGACTTTTGCCGTCCAATGGTGAGTACAAGAATAAGTATCTAGTATATTCAATAAATACTTCTTCCCTTTGTACTTATCAATGATTTCAAGGGCCTCTTTCTCGACTTTGATACTAATCTGTTTGTGAGTTTTGGCTCGGACATAGTTGATTCTCCCATCCTCTATTCGTTCGATATGAAGAATGTCTTCTGTGTTCATGCCTATTAAAAAGAAAGAGAGTTTAAAGAAATCAAGGTATTTTCTTTCCCAAGGCATTACGTCCGCGTTCATAAGCAATCTGAGTTGGTCCACTGTGAGGGCCCTATTCGGAGAGTTTCCTTGTGGCAAAGTAAAGTAGTCAAAAGGATTCTCTTGTATGAGCTTATGCTTCTCGGCGTATCTGAGGACCGCCCGGATGTTTCGAAAGTCAATACATCTTGTTGTACCGTTATTGCCTTTAAGAATTAGCAATTCATTTAGATTCTCCAGCCAGTCAAGGTCTATGTGATTCATTTGGATCTTTTCTGGGTGAGGAAGAAGCTGTCTGATTTTTCGGCCGGTAACGCGATATATCTCTTTTGTTCGTTCGGAGTTTCTCGAATCCGCAAAACGATCATATATTTCTAGAAATCGGGAAGATTTTTCCCCTTTCCCCATTTGGACGAGGATATCTTTTTTGATTTCGGTTACCGACATATAGTAATATCGTCCTTCTTCCTGTCCTTCCAAAACCATCATCCTTATCCGGCTTTTGAAGGAATCAAGGTAATCGTTTAGACGGGCCTTATCTTTTCTTCCTGTAACTTTTCGGTTTTTCCAATGTATAGGAAGGACTTTTATCCCTGTTGTTATGTATGCGGTCGCACCGTCTTTAGTAATGGTAGCTTTTATTGGGAACTCTTGATTGATAGATTTACTATTAGTTCTAGAGCCCCTTGAGTCCAGGTAAAGGTTGATTGAAATGGCCATGGTTGTCTTCCTTTTTATGGCCTCTTTTGGAGCTTAGATTCCGCAAGTTATTTGCGAGTAAAAAGGGATATATAAGCCTAAACGGCATCTTTTCCCGCCCTGCAGAGTCCCAAATATGCTCCAAAGGAGCCTTTTTTTTGTGCTCAACACACTCAAAAAGACTCCTTTGGTTAGATGTAATCGACTGAAAATCAGTCTATTATTTCGCGGAGAGAGCGAGATTCGAACTCGCGATACCCTTTTGGGGTACACACGCTTTCCAGGCGTGCCTCTTCAGCCACTCGAGCATCTCTCCAGTGCTGACTCCCGGGTCAGGGACTGCAAATATACAAATATTCCTGAAATCTGAAAACAAGACGGGGCTTTTTTCCTATATTGCGTAAGATTAATTCATTTCGTGGCTTAAAACTATCCTTATGCGTCGCAACCTTTCCCGAGCCCTCGCCATCGCGCTCTGCATCTGGGTGACTCTCCTCTCCGAGTTCCCCGCGTTCTCCCAGGTCTTTTATGTCTCCCCTTCCGGCAATGACAACTATTCCGGGACGGAGAAACGCCCCTGGAAAACGCTGGAGAAGGCTTTCTCTCAGCTGTCCAGTACCGGTGGCGACGCACGCCTGGTCGTGGGCGGGGGAGAGTATTCCCTGACCACCCCGCTTGAGCTGAAGGGTGTATCGGGAAGGAAGATCGTGATCGAGGCCGCTCCGGGGGAGTCTCCGGTGATAAGGGGGGACAGGAAGATAACCCTCTTCAGGAAGGTGAAGGGGAAAGAATATCTGGAGGCGGACCTGAAGGCGGCCGGGGTCAGGGACTTCGGCAATCCTTGCGTACGGGAAAGCCTTCTAGACCTGTACTGGAAAGGGGAGAGGCAGCGTCTCGCGAGGTATCCCAACGAGGGATTCTTGTTCTCCGGGAAGGCCCTGGGGGAGACCAGGATAGATGATGTCACCCGGAAAGAGGGCGTCTTCTCCTACAACGAGGAAAGGGTCTCCGGATGGGCGCGGGAGAAGGATCCCTGGATCTACGGCTATTACCGCTGGGACTGGTCGGACCAGTATCAGAAGGTGGCCTCGATCGACCCGGATGGCAAGGTGGTCACTCTCTCCGAACCCTGGCACTATTACGGCTACAAGGACGGGTTCCGCTATTTTGGGATAAACCTTCTCAGCGAGCTGGACTCTCCGGGGGAGTACTACGTTGACAGGGAGAAAGGGAAACTGTACTGGTACCCCGCGGAGGGATATTCAATGGGCGACGAGGTCACGGTCTCTGTCTATGATCGGGACCAGATGCTCGTTATCGATGGTTGCGAGGATGTGACTGTCAAGGGGTTGGTCTTCGAGGGTGGAAGACGGGGCGCCATTTCCGTCTCCGGGTCCAGGAATATTCTTCTCGACGGGGTCAGGATATCCTGCTTCGGCGGCGACGGCGCGCTAGTGACCGCCTCCAGGGATGTCACGATAGAAGGCTGCCTCGTCGAGACTGTCGGGCATGGCGGCATCAAGGCCTCAGGCGGCGACAGGAAGACGATAGAGAAGGCGGGATATGTCATTAACAACACGATAGTCAAGGACTTCTCTCTTTTCAAGCACACCTACGAGCCGGCTGTGTTTTTTAGCGGTTGCGGCTTGACAGTGACCCATTGCGAGTTCAGCGGGTCGTCCTCCTCGGCCATGAGGATCGACGGCTCCGAGGCGCTTGTCGAGTTCAACCATTTCCACGACCTGGTGCGGGAGAGTGACGACCAGGGCGGGATCGACATGTTTTTCAACTACGGCTACCGGGGAGTGGTGATCCGCCACAATCTTTGGGAGGACATCAAGGGAGGCTCCCTTCACGGGGCCGCCGGAGTCCGTTTCGACGACATGATCTCCGGGCAGGTTGTCTACGGGAATATATTCAAGAATGTCGGGGCCTTGAATTTCGGGGCGGTGCAGATCCACGGTGGAAAGGATAACGTGGTGGAAAACAACGTGTTCTACAACTGCAACGCCGGCGTCAGCTTCTCCCCCTGGAGCCAGGAGTCCTGGGACCGCCAGCTCGAGAGCGACGGGGTGAAGGCGCAACTCCATGAGCAGGTGGACATCGACAGCCCGCTCTTCATCAGCCATTATCCGGAACTAAAGGAGGACCCTCACTCCAATGTCAACCGCAACTGGATAAGGAATAACCTGGCCGTGGGCTGTCCCGTGATGTTCCTGCGGGAGAGCGGCCAGAATGTGCTTAAAAACAATTCCGCGCTCTTCATGGGAGAGAGCGCGGAGAATGTCAAACCTCTTGAGTATTATCTAGACCCGGAAATCTTGGCCTCGTTCGGGCTGAAGCCGATACCTTGGCGGGAGATAGGGCCGGGGGATTCTTCACTTCGTTCAGAATGACAATTGATCGTCAGTTCTGTCACAGGGTGTCCTGCTTGAGTTTCTCGACGTAGGCGTCGATCCTTCTCAGCTCGCGGGGAATAGATATGCTTTGCGGGCACTTGGGCACGCACTGCTTGCAGCCGACGCAATGGTCGGCCTGGCGCAGGGTGGGAATCGCGCGGTCGTAACTGACAATGTAAGCCTTTTTCAGTTCCTTGTAATTCTCCTGCTCCAGGCTCTGTGCTATCCTCGCATGGTTCACGGCCTCGTTGTAATGCATGAATATTCCGGGAATATCTATTCCATAAGGGCAAGGCATGCAGTACTTGCAGTCGTTGCAGTTCACGGTGGGGAAGTTGGCCATGAGTCCGGCAACCTCGGTGTCAAGGAAGGTCTTCTCATCCTCGGTGAGGGGCTTGAAATCCATGAATGTCCTTAGGTTGTCCTGCAGGTGCTCGAGATAGACCATGCCGCTCAGGATGGTGAGGATCCTTGGATATGATCCCACGAAGCGGAACGCCCATGACGCGAGTGAAGCCTGTGGGTCACGCTCCTTGAGCATATTGGCCACACTGTCAGCCGGTCTTGCCAGACGACCGCCCTGGAGGGGCTCCATGATGACGATGGGGAGTTCCATCTTGTCCAGCTGCTGGTAGAGATACTCGGCGTTCACATTCCTCCTGCCGTCGGCATGCTTCCAGTCGAAATAGTTCATCTGGATCTGGACGAAGTCCCAGTGGTACTTCTCATGGAGTGCCATCAATTCGTCAAAAGCCTCCTGGTTGCCGTGGAAAGAAAGGCCCAGTTGGCGGATCTTGCCTTTCTCGCGCTCGCCAAGGACGAAATCGATCATCCCGTTGTCCTCGAACCTTTTCTTGAAGCCTTCGGCGCCGCCGCTTCCGAGCGAATGGAGAAGGTAGTAGTCGATGTAGTCGGTCTGGAGGTTCTTGAAAGCGTTCTCGTAGAGTTGCATCGCCACCTTCCGGTCAGTGCTCTGGAAGTTGGACAACTTGGTCGCTATGAAGTAGCTATCCCTCGGATGCCTCTTGAGGGCTATTCCCACGGCTTTCTCAGACTGGCCTTGAAGATAGACGGGCGCCGTGTCGAAATAGTTGACCCCGTGGGCCAACGCGTAGTCAACCAGGTTGTTGACATTCTCCTGATCGACTACATCCTTGCCGTTGGAGTCCTTTTTCATCGTGAAGCGCATGCAACCGTACCCGAGCAGGGAGACCTGGTCGCCGTTGGCGGGATTGGTCCTGAGCTCCATCTTGCCGGTCTCTAGGGGATCCCCGCCCTCGTCCTTCACGGCCGCCGCGGCGACCGCCTCGACTGTCTTCTTGGGCGCGCAGGCTCCCGCCAGCGCGACGGCTCCGGCGACAGCGGCGCCTTCACCGGTCTTCTTGAGGAATTCTCTTCTGTCAATTATCTTTTTCATCGCGTTGTCAGGCTTTATGGTGAACTTGATATCCGTCAACAGTGATAGCGCTTATCGGGCGGGAAGGGCAGAGATTCTCGCACGCGCCACAGCCGATGCACTTCTCCTCCTCCACTGAAGGGACCCTGACGGTCTTCCCGTCCTCCCGGACTTTCCTGACCATGTGGATGGCCCCGGCGGGGCAGTGGCGTGAGCAGTTGCCGCATTCCTCGACCTCGCCGTTCTCGACAAGGCAGAGCGCGGGATTAACGCTGGCCGTCCCGACCTTCCATTGGGTCTTCTCCTCGGGGGTGATCTTCAGGATCGCGCCGGCGGGGCAAACCTCGGAGCACTTCACGCACTCCGGACGGCAATATCCTCTCTCGAAGGACATCACGGGCTGCATGAGGTGTCCAAGGTCCTTAGAGGGTCTAAGGACGTTGTTGGGACAGACCGAGACGCAGAGCTGGCAGGCCGTGCAATGTTTGAAGAACTTGTCCACGCTCTCGGATCCGAAAGGAGTGATGGCGACGGAACGTTTCGGGGAGACTTTCGGGATGATGTCGGCGAATCCGCCCTCTCCCTCGATCTCGACAGCCTCCTCTTCGGCCGCCTCAGTCTGTGCCTTGGCCTTGACGCCGGAGAGCGCGGTGCCGCCAAGGGCCAGGGCGCTTCCCACCAGGAAGGCCCTGCGGGTCTTGTCCGCCGGCCCTTCGACAGGCTCAGGGACCGGCTGCTTCTGCTCAGGGACCTGTCCGGTTGCTGAGCTTGTCGAAGCTCGTTTCCAGGCGAAGCGGTATTTCAAGCCGCCGAACTTGCAAGTGTCGATGCAGTTGAAGCAGTCCACGCAGCGGGAATAGTCGATGGTCATGCCTCCATCGATGTCGATGCATGCCGCCTTGCACTTACGCTCGCATTGATGGCACTTCTTGCACATGGTCTTGTCGATGACAGGGCGGAACATGGCGAAGCGGGAGAAGAAACTCAGTGTCGTCCCGACAGGGCAGATTGTGTTGCAATAAGTCCTGCCGTTCTTCCAAGCGAGGACCACGACAGCCACCAGAGTCACTACCGCGACGATGAAGGTGGGCAGGCTCTTGAGCCACACGTCCTTGGTGTAGAAGGCGTAGCTCTCATGTCTCTCGGCGATCAGGGCGAGCAGGTTATTCCCCCACTGCCAGACCGGGGCGAGGAGATTCTGCACGATTCGGCCCCAGGCGCTGTACGGGGCGAGCAAGGCCACGAAGGCGTTGACTCCCGCGATGAGCGCTATGACAAAAAGCGCCCACACACCGTAGCGCAGCCATTTTATCTCCTTGGAATAGGTGTATTTGCCCTTCTTGCCTTTCTTGCTGAGGTTGGCCACCGCGTCCTGGAACACTCCCAAGGGACAGATGACCGAGCAATAGACTCTTCCGAAGAGGATGGTCACCAGCAGCAGGGCGACGATGACGACCAGGTTAAGCGCCAGCACCGCCGGCAGGAACTGGATTTTGGCGAGCCAGCCGAGCCAGCCATGCAGGGTCCCGGTGAAGTCCAGGAACAGCAGGGTGATGGCAACGAGGCAGATGGTCGCCAGAATGACTCTGATTTTCTTTAGCATTTGAGGATAGGTTTGTCCGTATTTGGACAAATATAGTGAAAAAAGGTTAATCTGTGATAATCAGGGCGATTGACCGGTGTGAAAACTCCAGCTCGACAACATCTTCGGTCGAGCGGTTGAGGGTGGCCGGCCACCAATTGTCGAACACGACATCCCCGGTCTGCCATTCCAGACCCTTGGATTTGATTCTGAGCGAGTTGTCTGGACTGAACAGCGAGACTCTACGCCCTTTCCCAAGGAACAGCTCGCAACTGTCGGTCACGGCGAAGGCGGTGGAGTAGTCGGAGACCATGTCGAGCGCGGGGCCATCCCCCTTCCTCGCGTATTCCATCAAGAGACCGAGATTGCCTATTGTATGGTCCTCCCTCTTGCCGGTCCCCGCGATGAAATGGATGGTGTCGACCTCGGGCCAGCGCTCCCGGACGAGGTTGTATGCCTTAGTCTGGTCGTTGTCGTCCTGCTCCTCCACCCTCACGATCAGGCGTGAATATTCCCGGGCCAGTTTTCCGGGCATGGAGTCCATGTCCCCGACGACAGCGTCGGGTTCCCTGGCGTCGTCCCCGAATATGCCCCGGCGGTTCCGGAGGAAGGATCTCAGGGCGTTTCCGTCGCAGCAGACTATGATGTCCGCCCGTCGGATGAGCTCGCGAGGATACTCTTTCCTTGGGAATTCTCCTCCTCCTATGATGACGGCGGAGTTCATGAGACCTTAGTCTTGGCGATCTCGGCCTTGGAGGTGCCGGCGGTCGTGGTGTAGGTCTCAGGGTCGCGGAAGCCGAGGAGGAAGTCCTTGACAGTCATTCGTTTCTTGCCGGCGAGCTGCACTTCCTCCAGCGCCAGCGCCCCGTCCGCCGTCGTTATCCACATGTACGACTTTCCGTCGGAGATGATCCTTCCAACCTGGCCGCGGGTATCTATTCCTTCCAGCCCTGATTCAACCGGCGAGGCGGAGAAGATCTTGAGCTGGGCGGGGGCGGAGCCGTCGCGGGTGAGTTCGGTGAAGGCGGCGGGGTAGGGACTCAGGCCGCGGACGAGATTGTGGATCTGCCTGGTGGAGTCGTCCCAGTCGATGTGGCAGAGCTCGCGGGTGAGTTTAGGGGCGGGTTTCAAGACCTCGGATCCCTGGATGAAACTCCTCTGGACTCTGGTGTCCACATTCTTCTCTATGAGCCCCTCGGTCGTCTGGACCACCAGGTCGGCCCCGATATCCATTAATCTGTCATGAATATCCCCGGCCGTCTCGTTCTCGCCGATCAGGATGTCCTGTCGCAGGATGATGCCGCCGGTGTCTATCTGCTTGTCAATCATGAAGGTGGTAACCCCGGTCCTGGACTCCCCGTTGATCACGGCCCAGTTGATCGGGGCGGCGCCCCGGTACTGGGGCAGCAGGGAGGCGTGGAGATTGAAAGTGCCGAGCCTCGGCATGCTCCAGACCTCCTGGGGAAGCATCCTGAACGCCACAACCACAAACAAGTCGGCTTTCAGGGCTTTCAGTTCGGAGATGAACTCGGGATCTTTCAGCCTGGCGGGCTGCAGGACAGGGATGCCCCGCTCGACGGCGAACCTCTTGACAGCGCTCTCGCCCATCTTCTGGCCCCGGCCCACAGGCTTGTCGGCGACAGTGACGACAGCCACGACCTTATGGTTCTTGTCCAGCAATCGCCTCAACGGCTCCACGGCGAACTCCGGAGTGCCCATGTAGACTATCCTTGTCTTCCCGAATAAGCCTGTCACCTTGCTCCTGAATTTCCTCCACCAGTTCTTGATTGAATCGACATTCGACATGTCGGAGTCATGCATGGCCCTGTAAGTCAAGTAGATTCCTATCGCCAACATCACCACGGTCGAGGCGAACGCGCCGATCCAGGGGTTGATACTCCCGTCCTTGGAGAGCTTGACCCCAGAGATGTCAACGATCCAGTAGAGGACGAAGAACAGGATGGACACGATAGCGGACACTCCCAGTCCTCCCTTCCTGATCAAGGCTCCCAGGGGGGCGCCGATGAAGAACATGATGAAACAGGCTATCGCCTGTCCGTAGCGGTGCAGCAACTCCACTATGGTCATCCGTCGTATGACGGTATATTCAAAGGCCCCGTATTCATAGTTTTGCAGGTTGGTCTGCAACTGCTTGGCGGTGTTGGCCGCGCGGTCCATCGCGGCGGAGGCGATTGACTGGTCCTTGAACACGAGGAAATCAGCGTCCTCGAAGTTCCGGGTTATTCCCGAAGAGAGCGTGTCAAGCTGCCTGGAGATGGCGAATAGGTAAGAGGCGGCAGTGGCCATGAGCTGTCTTGACTTGACGCTGTCCCTCTCATGGGTCAGCCTGCCCTGGTCCTCCTTGAGTTTCCACATTGGCAGGGTCTTGACCTGGTCCCCGAAACGGGCGCTGTCGGACTTCTGGAAAGCGTAGTTCTGGAGAGCCACGACCATCTCCTGTTTCGAGAAGCTGATCTTCTGGAGCTGGAGGGATGTGTCCCTGTAGGCTTTCTCGTTGGTCTCCTGATAGTTGGTTCCGTCGTACATCTTGATGGTCAGGTAGGACTTGTCCTTTGACATCCTGATCTCGGCGGAGTCGGCTATGGTCAGCCTCGTGTTGCCCTTGCCGCTATGGTCGTAGAGCATCACACCCCTCATCATGCCTTTCGAATCGGTGCTCTCCACCCTCAGGACATATCCCTCCACGCCGTCGTAGAAGACCCCGTCTGGGATCTTGATCTCGTTCTTGGTACGCTTGATGTCGTCCCTGAGAGTGTAGATCTGATTGTACGCCACCGGCACGAGCTGGTTGATGACGAGGAAGGTCCCGGCGCTTATCACCAGGGAGGCGATCATGACTGGAGACATGATACGGGCGACCGACACGCCGGCCGCCTTCAAGGCGATCAGCTCGTTGTTCTCGCCCATGCTTCCGATGGTCATCATCGAGGCGAGAAGGGTCGCGAGAGGGAGGGCGAGGGGCAGGATCGTGCAGCTGCCCCAGAATAAAAATTCGGCTATAACCCTGAATCCCAGGCCTTTACCGACGAGCTCGTCGATGTACAGCCATAGGGTTTGCATCACGAGAATGAAAATAACGACAAGCAGGATCATGAAGAATGGTCCCACGAAAGAAGTAAGCAGGTACTTGTCGAGTCTTTTCATTTAGTGATTTTCTCAATCATCTTTTCGAGGGCGGCTTTCAGCCCGTCGGTGTTCCTTCCTCCCGCCGTGGCGAGGAAAGGCTGCCCGCCTCCACCTCCCTGGATGAACTTGGCCGCCTCCTTGATGTCGGCCGAGGCGTTGTGCCCGGCCTCGGCAAGGCTTGAGGAATACATCAAGAGGAGTTGGGGCTTCCCCTCGTGGGCGTAAGCGCCGGCGAGGGCGAAGTCGCCCTTCACCTCCTTCTGGAGCAGGGCCGCCGCCTCCCGGAACATGGCCGGGTCGACATCCATCTCCACTCTTACGATATTTATGCCATTGATTGTCTCGGCTCGCTGATAAAGACTGTCCGCGAGATCGGCCGCGGCTCGCCTCTCTATCTTCTCCATTTTTTTCCTGGCGTCGGCGTTCTCGGAAATCATCTTGGTGACGGCCGCTGTGACATCAGGGACATTGTTGAACATCTCCTTTATTCCTCTCAAGGTGTCCAACATCTTGTCCAGCAGCTCCTCGGCGGCCTCTCCGGTGAGGGCCTCGATCCTGCGGACGCCGGCGGCGATCGCCGACTCTGACACTATCTTGAAGAAGCCTATCCTTCCGGTGGAAGAGGCGTGGGTCCCTCCGCAAAGCTCCACGGACTCGCCGAACCTCACGACCCTGACCTTGTCCCCGTATTTCTCGCCGAACAGGGCGATGGCGCCCATGCCCATAGCCTCATCCATAGTGGCTTCCCTGTTCTCCTCGAGAGGGAAGTCGCTTCTGATCATGGAGTTGACCATGTGCTCGACCTTGCGGATCTCCTCATCGGTCACCTTGGAGAAGTGGGAGAAGTCGAACCTGAAATAGTCTGGGCCGACGAAGGAACCCTTCTGCTCGACGTGGGTGCCGAGAACCTCCCTGAGGGCGTGGTCGAGAAGGTGTGTCGCGGTGTGGTTGGCGGCTATCCTGTCCCTGCGGGCGCTGTCGACCTTCAAAGCGAAGGGATCCCCGGAGTTGTCGGGAAGGCGCTCGGCGAGATGGATCGTGAGGTTGTTCTCCTTGACGGTGTTGAGGATCTTGATCACCTCCCCGCTCCCTGAGACCACCACGCCTGTGTCGCCTACCTGGCCACCCATCTCGGCGTAGAAAGGAGTGCGGTCGAAGACCAGCTGGTACAAGGTCTTGTTCTTCTGCCTCACGACCCTGCTTTTCAGGAGCCTGGCCCCTTCCAGCTCGACCTGGTCGTAGCCGACGAAGGCCGACTCCTCCCCGTCGACGAACACTGTCCAGTCCCCGAACTCGTTGGCTGTGGCCGCGCGGGCCCTGTCTTTCTGTTTCTGGAGTTCGACGTTAAACCCCTTCATGTCAACTGAATATCCGTTCTCGGCGGCGATCAGGCCGGTCAGGTCGATCGGGAACCCGTAGGTGTCGTAGAGGATGAAAGCGTCCTCGCCGGGAATCGATTTGGTGTCTGAGTTCCTGGCCATATAGTCGTCAAGCATCCTGATCCCGCGGTCCAGGGTCCTGAGGAAGGACAACTCCTCCTCCCGGATCACGCTCTCTATGAGCGAGCGCTGCCTCGCGAGCTCGGGATAGGCCTCTCCCATGTCCTCGATCAACTGGGGCACGAGGGAGCAGAGGAAGGGCTCCTCGAAACCGAGGAAGGTGTAGCCGTAGCGGACAGCGCGGCGCAGGATCCTCCGGATCACATAGCCGGCCTTCACATTAGAGGGCAGCTGGCCGTCGGCGATCGAGAAAGCTATGGCCCTGATATGGTCGGCGATGACCCTCATCGCCACCTCGGTCTTGTCACTCTCGTGATATTTATGCCCAGACAGGTCCTCGATCTTCCCGATCAGGCCGGAGAAGACGTCGGTGTCGTAGTTGCTGGCCTTGCCCTGAAGCACCATGCAGAGCCTCTCGAAGCCCATGCCGGTGTCAATATTCTTGGCGGGAAGGGGCTCAAGCGAGCCGTCCGCCTTGCGGTTGTACTGCATGAACACGAGGTTCCAGATCTCGATGACCTGGTCGTTGTCTGTGTTGACCATGTCCCTGCCGGGGGTCTTGGCTATCTCCTCGTCAGTCCTCAGGTCGATGTGGATCTCGCTGCAAGGGCCGC
>JAFROJ010000070.1 GCA_017429765.1 Bacteroidales bacterium
AAAGCTTCAATCAGTTCTACTGACGGCCCTCCTGGTTTCCGTATCCTGGATGGCCACTGCCCAGAACCGCGCGGCTACCGGTACTGTCTCCGACAATATCGGGCCCGTCATCGGAGCTGGCGTAGTTGTGGCGGGTACCACCAACGGCACTGTGACCGATGAAAGCGGTACCTTCACTCTCAACAATGTGCCGATGGGCGCCACTATCCAGGTGAGTTGCATCGGCTACACGACCGTGGAGTTTGTCTTCGACGGCAAGCCCGTCAACATCGTTCTCAAGGAGGACAGCGAATTGCTGGAAGAGGTGGTTGTCACCGCCCTGGGAATCTCCCGTGAGAAGAAGTCCCTCGGTTACGCTGTCCAGGACGTCAAGTCCGACGCTCTTAACAGGGCCGGCAGCGCGAACCTCACCGACGCTCTCCAGGGCAAGATCGCCGGTCTGCAGATCTCGAACTCCGGTACCGGAGTGGGTGGTTCCACCCGCGTTGTGATCCGTGGATCCTCCTCTCTCTCAGACAATAACGAGCCCCTCTACGTCGTGGACGGTGTCCCTTATGACACGGGCGGACACGACATCGACGGCCAGGCCGGTCTCTGGGGCGGCACTGACCGCAGCGGCGGCGCTTTCGACCTCAACCCCGAGGACATCGAGAGCATCTCCGTGCTGAAAGGCCCCACCGCCGCGGCCCTTTACGGTTCCCGCGCCGGTAACGGTGTCATCCTCATCACGACCAAGAAGGGCGGCAAGGCCAACGAGGCGGTCGGTGTCACCTACACCGGCAAGTTCACCTGGTCTCCCGTCTCCTACTTCCTCGATCTCCAGAATGATTATGGCCAGGGTTCCAGCGGCGTTTACAACGCTGACGCCACCGGCTCCTGGGGTGAGAAGATGACCGGCCAGATCCGTCCGGCCTGGTGGGACAACAGCCAGACAACCGTCTACCAGGGCGAAGCCAATCCTTACAAGGAGTACTATCGCACCGGTTCCACCCGAAGCCACAATGTCACCCTCGCCGGCGGTGCCAAGGAGAATCCCTGGCGTCTGACCCTCGGCCGTGACGACAACCAGTCCGTGATCAAGCCCACGACCATCAACAAGTCCAGCGTTGACCTCGTCACCCGTTTGGAGGCCACCAAGTGGCTGCACTTCGACGTGAAGGCCAACTATGTGAGGACTGAGGGTAACAACCGCCAGACCCGCGGTCTGTACGGAACCTCGTACTACATCACGACTCTGCCGCGCAGCATCCGTATGGCTGACCTCGAGGCCCACGCCATCGACGAGAACGCCGCCTCCCTCGGCGAGGTCGCGCACCTGAACTGGTTCGGCCCGAACGCCGACTATCAGAACCCTTACTTCATCCAGGCCCAGTTCAACAACCAGGACATCCAGAACAAGTTCTTCGGAATGGGCAAGATGACCATCGACTTCTCCAAGAACCTGCACCTGACCGTGAAGGAGGGATATAACTGGATCGACTACCAGACCAAAAACTGGTACCCTTACAAGGATCCCGTGTTCACCTCGGCCTATCCGGAAGTGGATATGCGGAAGACCACCCGTATCGAGAGTAACCTTGAAGGTCTCCTCTCCTACAACAACAGCGTCGGCGACTTCGACTTCGGCGCCAGTGTGGGAGGTAACTTGATGCATATCAAATCAGAAGGCCTGCACGGCGACGGCAAGAAGATTCCCATCGTGGGCGCCATGTACATCGCCGCCGGCACTCAGTACGCCTCCAACTCCCTGTACGAGAAGGAAGTCCAGTCCGTCTACGCTTTCGCCAACGTGGCCTACAGGAACTTCCTCTTCTTGGACCTGACCGCCCGTAACGACTGGTCATCCACCCTCCCGGCGTCCAACCGCAGCTATTTCTATCCTTCCGTCAGCGCCTCCTGGCTCATCACCGGAATGATGGACGAGATGGGTGTCAGCTACAATAAGAATGTCATTGACTATGGAAAGATCCGCGCCTCCTGGGCTCTCGTGGGTAAGGACACCGACGCCTACCAGCTCGCCACCACCTACGGCACCAGCAAGGGAGCAAACGACCTCCTGGTCATCACCCAGAACACGACTCAGGCCAACGCCAACCTGAAGCCCGAGATGGCTAACTCATGGGAGATCGGTACCGAGTGGCACTTCTTCAAGAACCGTCTCGGCATCGATGTGACCTACTACAACACCACCACCAAGAACCAGGTGATGAAGATAGCCCTTCCTTATTCCTCAGGTGTGCAGAACAAGTGGATCAACGCCGGTGTCATCAACAACCAGGGTGTTGAGGTCCAGTTCAACGGCGACATCATCCGTACCCGCGACGTCACCCTCGGCGCCACCCTCAACCTGGCTCGTAACGTGAATAAGGTCGTGGAGCTCTATCACGACACTGAGGCCGGGATCGATGTGGACCAGTACGAGCTTGGCAAGATGTCCGGTAGCGCCCAGGTCGCTGTACGCGCCGAGGAAGGCAAGCCTATGGGATCCATCTATGGTACCGGCTATGCCCGTGACGACAACGGCAACATCCAGATGAAGGATGGCCTGCCTGTCTCCCAGTCCGACATGTACCTTGGTTCCGTCCAGCCTGACTTCACCGGTTCCTTCGGCCTGAACTTCGGTTGGAAGCAACTCAGCGCCAACGCTTTGTTCTCCTTCAAGAAGGGCGGGAAACTCTTCTCCCTGACTGAGTACTCCGCGGCCCACGCCGGAACCGCCGCCAGGACCGCCGAGAGATCCAACTTCACCTTCAACAACACGAAGGTGGACGCCCAGGCTTTCTGGACCAGCGCCCCCGCGGAGGAGTTCATGTATGACGCCTCCTTCCTGAAACTTGGTGAGGCTTCCATCGGCTACAACTTCTCCAACAAGTTCCTGGAGAACTTCGCCGGCGGCATCATCAAGAGCGCTAAGATATCCATCTACGGCAGCAACCTTCTGTACCTGATCTCGCACACGCCGGGAACCACTCCGGACGGCTCCTCGACTGACACATCCATCTTCGCCTCCGCGTTTGACATGTGCCCGTATCCGACCACCCGTAACTTCGGCGCTTCCATATCTATCGGCTTCTAATCGGATCTGCCATATGAAAAAGAATATAATCCTAGTTTTAGCCTCTCTCGCCCTTCTGGCATCCTGCACCGCCAAGTTCGACGAGATGAACACGGACTCCACCGCCCTGACCGCCAGCTCGGTGCAGCCTCATATGGTCTTCGCCCGCTCCGTCTACAACGGAATGTGCAACGACCACCAGCGTAACTTCAACCTCAATGACGACATGTACGCCCACTACTTCGCCGAAGGCCTCGGCTGGACGGATTACTGGCGCTACAACGTGGGGTGGGGTAACATCTATTGGCGTGACTTCTACACCGAGAGACTGCCTGAGTTCCACCTGATCAACGAGATCATCGGGGACGACACCGACTACAACGGGATGAAGGCCGCCAATGACATCTGGAATGTCATCCTCTGGCTCCGAGTCATCGACCGTTACGGAGACGCCCCCTACAAGGACAGCGAGGGCAACTACGCCGGCCAGGGTGTCACTATGGCCTACACTTCCATCAAGGACATCTATCCCGACCTCGTGTCCCGTCTGCAGAACGACGTCAACCTGCTCGGAACCCCCGGCACCAAGACGTTCGGAAACTATGACCTTCTCTACGACAACGACTGGTCAAAGTGGAGGAAACTCGCCAACACCCTGATCATGCGCCTGTCCATGCGTATGTGCAACACAAGTGAGGCCTCTTCCCTCAAGTCCGCGTTCGCGAACGCGGTCAGCGGGGCCATGAGCGCCGCGAGCGACTATGCCCGCGTCACTTGCGACACCTATGTCTGGGGTGACTACTATGACAGGACTTTCTACGACTGGGCCAACACGTTCACCAGCTCCGATTTCATGAAGATGATGAACGGCGACAACCCGGGTTACGCCACGGGCGTCGTGGATCCCCGCCGTGAATTCTGGTTCACCAAGGGTGACGGCGACAATGGCTGGGACGGTTTCCCGAACGGCAACTACGCCATCGACACCCGAGCGGATGTCAAGAACGCCCACGGAGGCGCCTCCTCATTCGCCAAGCTGAGCTGCTACGACAACAACGGCTTCTTCTTCTTCAACTTCCACAACACCCGTAAGGAGAACCTCTCCTGGTGCCTGGCGACATATTCAGAGACCTGCTTCCTCAAGGCTGAGGCGGTTCTCCGCGGATGGATCTCCGGCGACGCCGAGGCTTTCTTCAAGGAGGGAATCAAGGCCTCGATGGACGAGGTGGCCTTCATGATCCAGATGTCAGGAGGAACCAAGACCATCACCGAGGCTGAGAAGAACGCCTACATCGCCTCCCTGCCGTCCTTCGGCAGCGGTGAGACCGCGCTCCGCAACGTGATGATCCAGAAGTGGGTTGCCCTGTTCCCGAATTCGGCCGAGTCCTGGTGTGACCAGCGCCGTACAGGCTATCCGGACTACTTCAGCGGCGTGCTCACCTATCCGACCATCCATCCGAGCTCGCTCGTGACTGAGGGCAACATCGTACAGCGTATCCCTTACCCGGACAACGAGTACAACACCAACTCGGCCATGATGCCCGACAAGTACAAGGGTGGAACCCGCGACCAGCAGTCCAACCTCTACTGGGCTCTCGGCGGCGAGGGCGCTACCCAGTCCAAGAACACCGCTCCCAAGAACCTGTAGTTCTTTATCACTGAATAAGAAGCCGGCCCCCTCGAAGGGTCGGCTTCTCTTTTTCGGGGGACTTTTGCTATATTTGTTAACATGAGAAGAATCTTGATGATAACAGCCGCTCTGTTGGCTCTGGCCGCTTGCGGGAAGACTTACGATGTCGTTGTGGTCGGCGGCGGGACAGGAGGGACGGCGGCCGCCGTCGAGTCCTCCCGGGGCGGCGCCAGGACCATTGTGTTGGAAGAGGGCAAATGGCTGGGCGGGGTACTGACCTCGGCCGGCGTCAGCGCCGTGGACGGCAACTATCGTCTGCGCGGAGGAATATTCGGAGAGTTCGCCGACTCGCTGGCCGCCCGTCACGGCGGCTACGAGGCGCTCCGTTCGGGATGGGTCTCCAACATCATGTTCAACCCTCGGGTCGGGGCTGAGATCTTCGGGAATATCGCCCGTGAGTCCGGGGTGGAGACCCTGTTCGAGACGACCGTGGCAGAGATCCGGCATAGGGGAGGAGGCGTTCCATGGAGGATCCGCCTCTCCGACGGAAGGCACATAAGGGCCAGGATCCTCATCGACGGCACCGAACTGGGCGATGTGGCCGGCGCTGTCGGAGCGGCGGCCCTGGATGACGGCCGTGTCGTCCAGGATCTGACCTATGTCGCCGTGGTGAAGGAATATGACCGCGACGTCCTGATGGAAATGCCTGAAGGATATGACGTTGACCACTACCGGAATTGCTGCCTGAATCCTCTCGCCGAGAACATCGACGGGAACAACCCTAAGGGTCAGAAGTTGTGGAGTCCCGCCCAGATGCTCTCCTACGGGCGGTTCCCGGACGGTCACATCATGCTCAACTGGCCCATCTACGGCAATGACTATTATGTGGATTACCTCTCGCTCTCGAGGGAGGAGCGCCAGGAGGCCTTCGCCCAGGCCAAACTCCGCGCCTTGGGCTATGTGTATTTCCTCCAGAGAGAGTTAGGATATTCCCGGCTGGGAATAGCTGATGATGTCTTCCCGACAGAGGACGGGCTGCCGTTCTACCCTTACTTCCGGGAGGCCCGCAGGGTCGCCGGACGTGACACTATGACTGTTGATGCCGCCCGTCATCCTTATGCCGGAGACAGGTACAGGCGGGCAGTGGCGGTAGGGGACTACCCGGTTGATCACCACCACTACGCCAATCCCCGGTGGAAGGAGTTGTCCCACCTCAGTTTCGGCCCCATACCGTCATTCAGCGTCCCTCTGGGCGTGGTTATTCCCGTCTCGGTGGAGGATCTTCTGGTGGCTGACAAGGCGATTTCAGTGAGTTGGGAGATGAACGGGGCCGTCCGCTTGCAGCCGGTGCTGCTCGGTCTCGGTCAGGCGGCGGGAGCGTTGGCGGCTATCGCGTCTCTGACTGGCCGGCACCCGTCGGAAGTGCCGGTAGAGGAAGTGCAGTCGAGACTGCTTGACAGCGGTTGTTACCTCATGCCTTTCCTTGACCTCAAGCCCGGAGAGCCGGGATTCCGCGAGTTGCAGGAGAAAGGCGTCAGGGGAGAGGTGAAAGGGGTGGGCCGCACCGTCGGCTGGGCCAACGAGACCTGGGTCAACACCCCCGATTAAGCCTACTTCTTGATGAACTCGACGCGGCGGTTCTTCGCGCGTCCTTCCTCTGTCGCGTTGTCGGCCACGGGCTCATGACTGCCTTTGCCGACGGGACGGAGATTGAACGGATCCACGCCCTGCTCCTCGAGGGCTTTAACGACGGCCTCGGCGCGCTGCTGGCTCAAAGGATCGTTGATCTTGTCGGAGCCCTGGTTGTCCGTGTGACCCTGGACCTCGAAACGGGCGGACGGGTTCTTCTTCATGTAGTCGGCGACCTTCTGGATCTCCTCCATGGACTCGGGCTTGAGAGTGGCCTTGCCGGTCTCGAAGAGGATGTTGTTGGTCACGAACTTGCCGGTCTCGACGATGGCTTTCTCGACCGCGGAAGAGTAGTCGGTGGCGTTGCGCTCATAGAGCTCGACAGCGCCCTTGGCCATCACGATGTTGGTGATGTAGACACCCTTGTCGCTGTCTGAGCTGCCCTCCATGCTCCACGCGCGCGGCTGCTTTTGGTTGGGGATATTCACGATGCGGGAATAGTTGAGATAAACCTTGAACGCCCGCTTGTTGAACGAGAAGGCGATATGGTTCCAGTCATTCTTCTTGAACACTTTCCTGATGGCCTCCCGGCTGGATTCTCCTTCAATCTTATTCCCGCTGGGATTCCAAGAACCCCAGCCCCAGGCGATGGAATCGTATTCTCCGTCCATATTGTTACTACCCGCGTTGGAGGTCTCGACGCTCGTCCTGTAGTCAAACACCCTGTCCTCTCCCGTTCCGGCATAATCCTCGCCGAAGAAGAAATAATCCAGGGTGGCGTCCCATCCGGAGCCTTTCTCAGCCGGCTGGGAAAGCACGTCAAGCTCGATGGTGAATTCTTCCGGCAAGTATTTCAACTCTTCCATCAATGGTTTGATCTGGGATCCTTCAATCCTGATGGCGTTCATTCCCTTGATGTTGACAACCTCGCATTCGCTGCCGTTAAGAAGGTCCCACTTGGAAGGGAACTCTCCCAGTTTCTCGCCTTTCAGGTCGTCGGAGAAGAACACGTTCGCGCCGCGGACGAAGTCGCTCTTCGCCTTGATCTCCTCGAAATCGACGGTGGTTCCCTTCGCCTCGGCCTGAGCGTCATCTCCCTCGTCCTGGGCCTCACCCTTCTTGCCTTTGTCCTTGTCTTTCTTCTTTCCGTCAAGGACGTTGTTCACGCCCTGCTCTATCTTGTTGCCGATGTTGTTCTCGGCCGCGTTCTTGGCCCTCTCGCCAAGTCTACCCAGAATGCCCTGGGCATCCGCGCTGCCGCAGGCGAAAGCCAAAGCGGCGATGATGATGAGTGACTTCTTCATATCTCAGATGATTTTGAGTTCTATTGACAGCCGGATCATCTCGGCTGACGTGTCAGCCTGGAATTTAGCCAGCAGACGTTTCCTGTACCATTTGATTGTCTCGACGCTGAGGCAGAGCTCCTCCGCTATCCGGGAGGAAGTGTAGCCTTCGGCTATGAGACGCAGTATCTGGATGTCCCTGTCCGTGAATTGTGTTCCCTTCAGGTTCATAAAACAAAAATCGAGTTTTATATTTCCAAAAACACCACCCCAACGGGTGGAAATAACAAGATATGAGGCGAAATCATTCACTTGATCTGTATTCCTTTCCTATATTTGTGTCATGAAGAGACTGTTTCTCACACTTGCCGTCTTTCTCCCGTTGTCAGTTTTCGCCGACTACAACGATCATCGGGGGAAGAACGTCGATTCCCTTGAGCAGGTTGTCGCCAAGTGGACTCCCGAGGCCATCTCGAAGGCCAGGGAGTCAGAGCTGGTCGGTCTTGACAGGTGCTACAGGGACCTGATGATCGCCTACAGCGCCCTGAACGGGCCCAAAATGGACTATTACGCGAGACAGTCCCTGAAGATCAGCCGGCGCTTCGGATGGCACTCGTCCCAGTTGGACGCCTTGCGGTACATCGGCATGGGATTCTACGGCGACGAGAAGTATGACAGCGCCATATTCTATTATAACCTGGCCCTTAAGCAGTTGGACCTGATGGAGGGCGGGGCTGTCTCCTCGCTGGATCCCGAGGGTTATTCCGAGGTGGCCTTGGACGACATGAGGTCGTCGATGTTCGGCACCTTGGGCAACCTCTACAACATGATGGATTCCCTGCCGTTGGCCATGGACTATTACGACAAGGCCGCGGCGCTCTTCGACAAGCACGGCTGGAACAACAGCAATTCGGTCCTGTACTATAACATCGGCGAGACCTGGATGGATGAGGGAGACCTCAGAAAGGCCAAGGAAGCCTATGAGAAGGCTCTGTCATATGCCGAGACCGCTTCCGACTCCCTGCTGACGGCGAACGCCAAAAAGGGACTCGGACGGCTTTATATGGAGAAAGGCAGGCACCTGAAGGCCCTGCGTTATCTCCATGAGGCCGACGAGTACTATATCGCCCACGAGAGGGAGGAGCTGAAATGGCGGGAAGAGACTTTTGAATATATGTCCGAGACCCTGAAGGGGCAGCGACGCCTGCTGGTCCTTATGATCCAGGGACTCCTGCTCATAGCGCTCCTGACCGCCGGGATCCTGTCGCTGGCCAGGAGACTACGGGCCTCCCGGAAGGAGCAAAGGGAGACCTCCGATGTCATGGAAGAGACTCTGGAGGATCTCGGGCGGTCAAATAATCCCGGTGAGCCAAGGCTCTCTGATCGTGAGAAGGCGATAATCTCGATGCTGGCCGACGGCCGCACTACTCCCCAGATAGCCGAAGCCCTCTTCCTGAGCGCGGAGACAATAAAATGGTACAGGAAAAAGCTGCTCGTAAAGTTCGATGTCTCGAACACTGTCGAGCTGGTCGTCAAGGCGAAGGAGAGAGGTTTACTTTGAGTTACGGTGAAAAAATCGTATCTTTTTCGCCGTTAACTTGAAATCATGAGACGAGTCTTTCTACCATTGTTTCTCGCGGCGGTCAGTTGCCTGTCGTCCTGCTCTAATGTCGACCCCGGCCAGGATGTCCCGAGGATCGTGAACATCATCAATTTCATCCGGTACACGGAACCCAGGAGTGAAGAGATCACGGAAGAGGTTCTGTACCAGACAGTTGTGTCCCAGGCCGATGATTTGCGCTCAAAGGGCCTCATCGGGACGTACCTGCTCCAGTACGACGCCCTGATCGATCCGTCCTACCAGAAACTCATGAGGGAGGAGATGGCCAGAGGCTGCGAGGTCGGGGCGTGGTGGGAGATTACCCAGCCTCATGTCGAGGACTCCGGGCTCGTCTGGCGGGGGCGTTTCCCTTGGGATTGGCACGCCCACGTGGGTTTCTCGGTCGGTTACACCATGGCTGAGCGGGAGCGCCTCGTCGATGTCTATATGGAAAAGTTCAAGGAGATTTTCGGGGACTATCCGAAATCCGTGGGCTCGTGGTTCATCGACGCCGGCACCTTGGCCTATCTCTATGACAAATATTCAATCGACGCCTCCTGCATGTGTCGCGACCAGGTCGGGACTGACGGTTACACCCTCTGGGGCGGTTATTGGAACGGGGGATTCTACCCGAGCCGCCAGAACGGCTACATGCCCGCCCAGACCGAGGACGGCGACATCCATGTCCCGGTGTTCAGGATGCTGGGGAGCGACCCGATCTACCAGTATGAGGCTGGGGTCGGCGGAGTCGTTCAGAGTGTCGCCACCCTTGAGCCTGTCTACAAGGAGGGCGGCGGCGATCCGGATTGGATCGACTGGTTCTTCAGGATGTTCACCAAAGAGCCTCATCTTGGCTATAATTATGTTCAGGTAGGGCAGGAGAACTCATTCACCTGGAACGCGATGCAGGTAGGGTTCGTGATTCAGACAGGGCTATTGGCCAAGTTGTCGGAGGAAGGCAAGATACGCGTCGAGACCCTTGGGGACACAGGCCGTTGGTTCAAGGAGAGTTATCCCCGGACACCCCCGACATCCGTCATCACCACGGAGGACACCAGAGACAGCGGGAGGAAGACTCTCTGGTTCAACTGCCGGAACTACCGCGCTAACCTTCTCTGGGAAGGCGCCGGCCTGAAGTTCAGGGACATACACATATTCGACGAGAACCTTCGCTCTGAATATCTGGACCATCCCGACACCTTGCCCATATTCCGTTACGAGACCTTGCCTGTTGTCGATGGATGCCTTTGGAGCTCTTCCGGGAATATGGCGGGGCTGCGTTTCGTCGCCCCTTCATTCAGCGGGGGTGACCCGGTCTTCACCTCCCGCGACGGCGGGAGAAGCCAGGAGGTAGTCTGGCCCGCCGCGTCCGGCAAGGGCGGATTCACCATCCTGATGACGGAGGATAGGATAATCGTAAAGTCCAAAGGGACAGGGCCTTGGCACCTTGAGCTGACCACTGACCCCGGGGCGACCCTCCCGTTCACCAAGATCACTTCCGAGGAGATACTGGCTTCTATGTCCGGGAAGGATTACGGGGTCTACGTCAGCAAGGGAGAGGCGGTCGACATCAGCGGGGAGGGTGCCGGAAAGGTGCTCAAGCTTCTCCCTCACCGGGGCTCGCTCGAGCTCATCCTTTTGCCGAACAAGTAGAATTTCTGGTCCCCGAACCAAAGGACACCCTCTCCGTTGAGGGCTGTGTAGCTGGTGTAGAACGAGTTGCCCGTGTCCCTCGGGGAGAACAGCGTCCCTTCCCCGAACCAGACTGGCTGGTGGGCCCCCGGCACGAATATGCCGTCCCTCCTGTAGATCGGGCCTCTCAGCTGGTAGGCGGTGAGCCCGTTGAAGTCGAAGCTGTCGTGAGTCATCAGGAAATACTCTCCGCTTCTCGCCTCCGGGCCTTTCAGGTCATAAATCGGACATGGGGAGCACGACTGGAGTATCGCGGGGCCACCGTCCCGCTCCCGCAGGATCTCAGGCCGTGACCAGGTCTTCCCGTCGTCTTCGCTGACCGACCAGACCGGATGACCGATAGTGCTTCTCATCACGGCGAAGAGGCGGCCGTCAGGCAGGCCCACGACGCAGGCCTCCTCGATGTTCAGACCGTCCCGCGGGTTGTAAGGATGATCATTCTCGATCCTCGAGGCGTCGAACGAGTCTTTCCCGGTGTTGAAGAAAGAGACGCGGATGTCCCGGATCTCCGGATCGTCGTCAATGTTCTCATATTGCCAGAATTCCACCCGGCTGATGCCCTCGCGGTCGTACCTTGAGCATCCGGCCAGGTATTTCCCGCCCTCGCCGAGGCGCAGAGGTCTCTGCCACATGCACCAAACAGGAGGGATGGCCGGATCCTCGGGGTCGACGTCGAACCTGATGGGGAAGGGGACGGTCTCCGGCTCGGACCAGGTCTCCCCGCCGTCGTCTGAATAACGCCCCCACATCTCGCCGCACAGGTGCTTCTTGACGGTTGTCTCCTGGTTCCACAGGCAGTAGAGCCGCCCGCTTTTTGAGATCATCGGCTGCTGCCACGCGGCGACAGGCCTCGGGTCCGCCAGGGTGGCGGATCCGGCTATCATGACCGGCTCGGTCCAGGTCAAGCCCCCGTCGGCGCTCTTCGAGAACACCACATGCTCGTCGTTGGCCGCCTCGTGGGATCCTTGGGTCCAGAAGGCGTGGAGCATCCCGCGCCCTTGATCCTCAAGCACATGGAAGTGGTCGTTGAAAGTGTCCCCGACCGCGTTTATGTCCCGTTCCGACTCCACCCTTGATTGTCTCGGGACATAGACCGTGAAGTCATGGGGTGTCACGTCAATATTGGTGGAGGGGTCGAGATAATGCCAGTAGAAATGCCCGGGCCAGCGGGTCTTGAAATCATCCAATTCGCTGAAATGTTTCTCCAGGGCCTCCTCCGCGGTGGAGTACCTGTGGCAAACCTCCGGGGCTTTGGTGAACACTGTCCACTGGGCCTGGCTGGCGGCGTCCTGATTGGGAAGACCGACCCAGATCACCGTGCCTTGCTTGGGCGGGAAGGCGGGATTCATCGTGAACACAGTGGTCAGGGCGGTGTTCTCGGTCCGGACCGGAGGCTGTGTCAGGAGGCTGGAAAGATCCCTCCTGTGGAATTTCCGTTGGGGTTTTCCGGCGAAGAAGGAGTCCCTTCCGGGAGCCTCGTCCCCGAAGAAGAATCTCCTGGCATAGGCGTTTCTCTCCTTTCCTGTGGTTTCCTTCAACGCTGCCGGATCTGAATACGCCAGGCTGAAATCGAAAGCCCCGTCCCTGCGGGGGCGGTACCATCCGCGTTTTCGGGCATATTTGATTAAATCCTTGCTGCCCAGGAAGTTGAGAGTGTCGCTCAGGTTAACCTGGCCGATGGTGTAATAGTCCGGGACAGTCGCGATCTGGTCGTCGCCGACTCTTTGGGCGACCCAATGACGACCCCTCACCACAGAACAGACCCAGCCTTCCCGCTGGTCGGCCACGAGGTACGTCCTGCCGGATTCCCCATACCCGTGTTCCTCGACCATATTCCCGATGATCATCACCGCCTCACGCGCGGATCGGGCTTTCTGGATGGCTGAGGTGAGGATCTCGTAGACGAGGCCGCCTACCGCCATGTCCTCCCTTGAGAGGCAAGGGTTCGATGCCAGGCTTACGCTATACTCGTTGGCGTAACTGTCGGAGGAGGTCAGGCCGGGGAACTCGAACCAGAGGTAGGCGGCGCTGCCCTTGCCTTCGGGGTAATTGTAGATGTTCAACATCCGCTCACCCTTGACGTCCTCGTTGTGCCCGAGATAGACATAGCCGTCCGTGGTGGCGTTCCGGCCGGCGATTATGCCGAAACAGAGAAAGAATAGCAGTCTCATTGTCGCTTTGATACGATGTCTTTGGACAAACATACTGAAAAAACCGAGATTTTCGCGTAAGTTTGTATAAACTGTTTTTCTTTTATTCGTTTATGAGACTCATTCTTTCATTCGCTCTTCTGGTCGCTTCCAGCCTGTCGCTCGCCGCGGCGGACATCCAGCCCGTGAGACTTCAGTGTAACTATCAGGACAACCCGCTCGGGGTAGTGTCCCCCTCGCTTGGATGGGTTCTTGAGGGGACCGGCCCAGGGGCCTTCCAGTCGGCTTACGAGATCCAGGTAGCCACCTCTCCAAAGAGACTTTCCGCCGGCAAGGCTGATGTCTGGTCTTCCGGGAAGGTCCTGTCTGACAGCCAGTTCGGAATCAGGCCCGAGGGCTTGAGCCTTTCTTCCGCCACCACATATTGGTGGAGGGTGAGACTTTGGGACGCCGCCGGGAAAAGAACGGGATGGAGTGAGCCGGCATCCTTCTCCACAGGCCTGGACGAGCGTGACTGGGAAGGGGAATGGATAACCCCCGAGTGGCGCGAGGGGATGAGGATGCCCTACATGAGAAGGGAGATCAACGTCGGGAAGAATATCGCTCGGGCCACGGCTTTCGTCTGCGGTGTGGGAGCCTCGGACCTGTTCGTCAACGGCGAGTACGCCGACTACACGAGGATCCTTGACCCCGCCCAGACGAATTACGACAGTTACGCCTTGTACAGCGCTATTGATGTCACGAGCCTTCTGAAACCCGGCCTTAATTGTCTGGGAGTGGCTTTGTACGACGGTTGGTACAACCAGGGCACGGTGTTCTCCGACTTCAGTTACGGGAAGCCGATGCTGCGCCTGCAACTTGTGGTTGAATATAAGGACGGCCGGAGGGAGACATTCGCCTCTGACACCGAGTGGCTTTGGAAGGAAGGTCCTGTGGTCAAGTCGAATATCTACAGCGGCGAGGTCTACGACGCCCGTCTTGAGATTCCCTCCTGGTCTGTCGCCGGAGCCGCCGGGGATGGCTGGAGCCATTGCCTCAAGGCGAAGGATGGCGTACCTCCCGAGACCCGCTCGCAGGTGATGCCGCCTATCCGCCTCCATGAGACGCTTCCGGCTCTGAGGATGTGGAAGACAGAGGCCGGGACATGGGTGTATGATTTCGGCACGAACAACACGGCCGACATAAGGCTGAAGGTCAACCTGCCCAAGGGCACTCACTTGACTGTCCGTACCGGCGAGGAGATCTACGGGGAAGGCCTCGGGGTGGACTTCCGCTCGACAGGTACAGTCGTCGTTCCCGTCCAGACCGACGAGTACATCTGCGCCGGGACAGGGGAGGAAACATGGATGCCGCGGGGCACTTATCATGGTTTCAGGTATGCCGAGCTCTCGTGCGACTCTCCCGTGACCCCGGCCAAGGACTGGCTCCAGGCCGTCCTTGTCCACACGGATCTTGACAAGACCGCTTCCTTCGAGTGTTCCGAGCCCCAGCTCAACCGTATTCATGAGATGGCCCTGCGCACCGTTCAGGGGAATATCGTCGGTGTCCCGATGGACTGCCCCACCAGGGAGAAATGCGGCTGGCTCGGGGACGCCCACGCCTACATCAAGATGGCCATGGTCGGCTACGACATGGATAACTTCCTGTTAAAGTACTTGGAAGACATCCGCTCCGGGGCCGCGGTCGAGCTGAAGAACACCCTCCATCACCAGCTCAAGAACAGTCTTTTCTACTTCGCCGACAAGGCTTCCGGCATCCCGTTCATGATCGCTCCCGGGAAAAGGCTTTGCGGTGTGGCTTCCCCCGATTGGGGGACGGCGGTCGTCCAGCTCCCTTGGCATATCTATCTCTATGGGGGAGACAAGGCCGCCCTTGAGGAGTATTACGACATGATGGCGCAGTGGGCGGATTACATCACCTCAATTTCGGTCGGGCATATTGTATTCACTGGCCTCGGCGACTGGGATCCACCTTATGGAGTTCATAAGATAGCGACTCCTGTCGAGTTGACTTCCACCGCCTTCCACTACTATGACCTCTACATCATGGAGCAGGTCTCAGCCCTATTGGGCAAGGATGCCGACCATGAGCGTTTCGCCTCGGAGCGCAAGGCTGTCAGGGAGGCTTTCATCGCGAGGTTCTACAACCCGTTGGCCAAGACTTTCGGCACCCAGACCGCCGACGCCATGGCCCTCGATCTCGGCCTCTGCCCCGAGGGCGAGGAGGAGAATGTCGCTTTCGGAATATCAAAACACATCTCTGTGCAGCGCCACTTTTTCGACGCCGGAATATTCGGGATGTGCCGGATCGGCTCCGCTCTCGCGAGGAACGGGCAGGCGAAACTGGCCTACGACACTTTCATGAAGAAGGGCAAGTACAGTTTCGAGTGGATGTGGTCGAAGTACGGGGCCACGACTATGTGGGAGGCCTTGCCGGTCTGTGACGGGAACGTGGAGGAGACCTCGACGTGTTCCCATAGCCATCCTATGCAGGCGGGTCTGGACATCTATTTCTATGAGGACATAGCCGGTATCCGCCCTGTGGAGTCCGCCCCTGGCTACAAGAGGATCATCTTCGAGCCTTGCTGGAAGGACATCAGCCTCGAGAGCGCCTCGGCGACGATCAGAAGCCGCTACGGGGACATAACGAGCTCTTGGGAAAAGAAGGGCGGGGAAGTGACTTGGAAAGTCATCGTCCCCGCCGGTTGCTCAGCATCGGTCAATATTCCGGGATCGGGCGTCGTCGAGGTCCTTCCCGGAGAGCATGTCTTTAAGGCAGCTGTCTGACCGGGAAAGTGAAATAGGTGTCGGGATAGGGCTCGTTCTTCAGGGTGAAGTGCCACCACTCGCTGTCAAGGGTCTTGAACCCGTGACGGGTCATGGCGGCGCGAAGGATCATCCTGTTGTTGAACTGCTCCTCCGTGATCGATTCGCTTCCGGTGTATCTCATCGCCTCGGGATCGCCCCCGAAGTCCGGATGGCTCTCGATCCCGAACCAGTCGAATGTCCCGCCCATGTCGACCTCTTTCCCTGTGGCCATGTCGAACAGGGTCAGGTCAACCGTCGAGCCTCTGGTGTGCCCGGATTTCTCCATGATGTATTCCTGCTCGAAGAGGACGGACTTGTCCAGGTCCGGGTAGAAGTAGCTCTTCATCCTGACATCCTTCACGTCGGCGGCCCAGCGGACAAAGTGATCCACCGCTTTCTGGGGCCTGTAGGCGTCGAACACCTTGATCCTGTAGCCTAGCTTGATGAGGTCGTCGCTGACCGCTTTCAGGCTGTCGGCCGCCCGTCTTGTCATGAGGGCCGTGGGCTCGAGATAGCCGTCGATCCTATCGCCGACGAAATTGTAGGTGCTGAAATAGCGTATCTCCAGGATGGCGTCCGGCACGACATCTGTGATGGTCACGAAATCGCTGGAATCCTCTTCCGGGGCAGTGGCAGAGGTGTTTCTCGCAGTCGCGCAGGCGATAAACAAAGGGGCTGACAACAATAGCAGCCCCTTGATCAGAGAATTGACTTTCATTTTATTTCTCGATAGTGTAGGTTCCGGCCTCATATTCCTTGACCTCGGTCTCGCCAGGGAGGGTGACGGAAGCCTTGGCGCCCTCAGGGACAGTGAATTCCCAGATCCACTTGTCGCCCTCATACTTCCAGGAGCTCTTGATGGTACCGGCGGCCGACTTGTACTCGGCGTTGAGGAAACCGAGTCTCTTGTCGGGAACCGGCTTCATGATGATGTGCTTGAATCCGGGCTCGGCGATGTCGGTGGCGATACCGGCGGCGGTCTCCCAGATCCAGGCGCATACGGCGCCGTAGGCGTAGTGGTTGAAGCTGTTCATGCCGCTGGGACCCATTCCGGACTCGAGGGTGTAGCTGTTCCAGCGCTCCCAGATGGTGGTGGCGCCGTTGTCAACCGAATAGAGCCAGCTGGGGTTCTTGCGCTGGAATAGGAGGTTGTAGGCGATGTCGACCATGCCGTTGTCGGTGAGGGTACCCATGAGGATGGAAGTGCCCAGGAAGCCGGTCTGGAGGCAGCCGTCGTGCTCGTCGAAATTGGCGCGGAGCCTGGCGATCATGTCTTCCTTCGCCTTCCCCTCGACCAGGCCGTTCTTCAAGGCGAATAAGGCGGGAGTCTGCATGGTGTTGAGGATCGGGGTCTTGAAGGTACCGTCAGGGTTCATGAAGTTCTTCTTCATGTATTCCTTCGCCTCGGCCGCCATTGCCTGGTACTTGGAGGCGTCCTTGCCGGTGGCTGCGGCCATGTCGGCCATCATCCCGGCGTCGAGAGCCCAGTAGGAGGCGCTGAGGTAGTTCCAGTAGTCATAGGTCTCGGGACGACGGATTCTCTTGCCGGACTTGTCGGTGGTGAAGGCGCCGCCTCCGCAGCTCTCAAGGGGCTCGTAGCTGAGCCAGTCGGCCCACTGGTAGTCGCCGTTCTCGGCGGCGTGGGTCTTGTGGTCATACTTCGTCTCATGGACGTAGGTCATGAACTTATTCATGGCCTCCCAGTTCTCCTCGACTATCGAGTTGTCCCCGAACTGCTTCCAGATCGTCCATGGAACGATGATGCCGGCGTCGGCCCAGCCGAGGCGCATCATGTCGTTGCCGTACTGGGCGGTAGGGGCCACACCGGGGAATCCGCCGGCCTCGCTCTGGGAGTCCCTCATGTCGCGGGTCCATTTGTGGAAGAAACCGTCGGTGTTGGCGAAGAAGGTTCCGGTCTCGGTGAAGACCTGGGTGTCGGCCGTCCAGCCGAGGCGCTCGTTGCGCTGAGGGCAGTCGGTGGGGACTGAGAGATAGTTGGAGCGCTGGCCCCAGACTGTGTTGGATATGAGTTTGTTGATGGACTCGTCGCCGGTGGTGATGACGCCGGTCTCGAGATTCTCGGCGATTGAGGTGACAGGGACAGACTCGATCGACTTGATGGTCACCTCGTCAGTGGCGGTGATGGACACAAGGCGGTAGCCGAAGAAAGTGCGGAGAGGAATGAACTCCGCGAAATCCTTAGTGTCGGCGAAGGTGTAGAGAAGCCTGATACAGTCGTCGGAGACGCGGAGATTCCTGCGGTGTGTGCTTCCTTCAGGGCCGTCCATGCCGCGGCTCTTCGCCCCGTTGCCGTCGTTGAGAAGCTCCGAGGGCATGCAGGTCAGCACGGTGCCTTCCTTGGCCTTGAACACGAAATGGGGCACGGCGGCGGCGTTCTGGCCGAAGTCTACGACGAGAGTCTCGCCAGGCTTCACGGTCATGATCTCTCCGGAGGCGAACTCCTTTGTGATGATCACCTTGCCGTAGTCCTCATCGGTGTCACCCTCGACTCCTTCCCAGACATAGGCCTTGACAGGGGAGAGGGCGAGGTCCTTGCGGAGGTAGATCTCAGCACCGTCAGAGGGGAGGATTTCCCCGGCGAACTCGTTGTTCACCTCAGGTGTGGAAAGTTTCTCGGGGGTGGCGAAGCCGGGAAGCACCCTGGCGTCATATTCCTCTCCGTCGAAGATCGCGGCGTGCTTGACAGGTCCGGCGACGCCGGCCTTCCAGTTCTCGGTGTCAGTGCCGTAAAGCTTCTTGGTGCCGTCGGCGTAGGTTATCTCAAGAACACCCCTGAAGGCGCATTTCTTTCCGATCACATTCTCCATTCCTCCGGGAGTGATGATCTTGTCAGCCCACCATCCTGGTGTGACCTGGGCCGAGAGGATGTTCTCCGCGCCGGCCTTGGTCTTCATGGCGTCGGTTATGTCATAGGTGAACGAGCGTTTAGTCTTGGCGTAGTGGGTGAATCCCGGCTTGAGGATCTCCTCTCCGACCGGGGTGCCGTTGACATAGATCTCATAGACTCCGAGACCAGTGGTCATCCACTTGGCGCTCACGACTTTAGCCTCGTTTTTGACAGTGCTCAGGAACCAGCTGGCGCCGTCCGCCGCGCGGTCGTGGTCATTGGGTTTCGCGACCTGGGCGTCAGCGGCCGAGATCCAAGAGGACTCATTCCAGGCCGACGCGTCAAGAGCGTCTGTCCTGCTCCCCGCCACGCAGGCCTTCTTGGGGGCGCATCCGGCGGCAGCGGCCATCAAGACTATGGCCGCGAGTGAGATTAAACTGAATTTTGACTTCATTTGTTTATTGGATTTTGGTTATATCTCGTCTCAGATCATCTTATTCCCACAAATATACTAAAAAAACTTCAAGAGCGCCGACAATCGGGAATGATATGCGTTTCGAGCGTTTTTTTGTACATTTGCTATACAGAAATACTTGTCAATATGAAATCAACATGAACTTACCAGTTCGTCCACGAGAATGAAAATAAGAAGTGTTACCTTTGGTATCGAACCAAAGCTAACACATCCGATGGACGGAATCGCATTTGACCAAGTCATCAAACGG
>JAFROJ010000071.1 GCA_017429765.1 Bacteroidales bacterium
AGCCGATGAGGACGACAGATACATAAACCAGATAGCCTTCACCTCGGCGGGCGAGATCCTCGAGAAGTACAAGGACCAGAGAATAATAGGCCACATCGGCCTGGGCTACTACTCGGCCTTCATGGTGGCCGGGAAGGTCACCATCGAGTCCCTCTCGTGGAAAGAGGGCTCCGAGGCGGTTCTCTGGAGCTGCGAGGGAGACCCCGAGTTCGAGATGGGCCCGTCCGGGAAGGCGGACCGGGGGACAGTCGTGACGCTTTACCTCGACGAGGAAGGCGCCAGGGACTACGGCACCGCCGGCAAGATCAGCCAGTTGCTCGGGAAATATTGCAAGTTCATGCCCGTCCCCATAGTCTTCGGGAAGGAGAAGGAATGGAAGGACGACAAGTATGTCGAGACCGACAAGGATCACATTGTCAATTCGATAGAGCCCCTTTGGACAAAGAAGCCCTCGGATCTCAAGGACGAGGACTACATGAGGTTCTACAAGGATCTCTATCCCATGAAGGAGGAGCCCCTGTTCCACATCCACCTGAACGTGGACTATCCTTTCAACCTCACCGGCATCCTCTATTTCCCGAAGATCAAGGAGCGCGTGGCGATCGACAGGAACAACATCCAGCTCTACTGCAACCAGATGTTCGTCACCGACCATGTCGACAACATAGTCCCTGACTTCCTGACTCTTCTCCACGGGGTCATCGACTCCCCGGACATCCCCCTGAACGTCTCCAGGAGCTATCTCCAGGCCGACGAGAACGTCAAGAAGATCTCCACCTACATCACCCGCAAGGTCGCCGACCGGCTCGAGGACATATTCAAGAACGACAGGGCCTCGTGGGAGGGCAAGTGGGACAACCTCAAGCTGTTCATCGAATATGGCATGCTCTCGGACGAGAAGTTCCGCGGGCGCGCCATGAAGTTCGCCCTCCTGAAGAACACCGACGGGAAGTACTTCGCCCTCGAGGACTACCGCAAGGCCGTCGCCGATGTCCAGACCGACAAGGACAAGAAGGTCGTGTACCTCTACGCCACCGACCCGGAGGCCCAGTATCCCTTCGTCGAGGCCGCCAAGAACAAGGGCTACGATGTCCTCCTGATGGACTGCGAGCTCGACTCCCACTTTGTCAACCTGCTGGAGCGCGAGATCCCCGACTCGAGGTTCGCGCGAGTGGACTCCGACTCGGTCGACAACCTCATCCCGAAAGAGGAGAAGGTCAAGCCAGAGCTGGCCGAGGACGACAAGAAAAGCCTCGAGATGATGTTCAAGGCCGTTCTGCCCAAGGAATATGACTATTTCATCGAGGCGGACAACCTCGGGGAGACCGAGGCCCCAGTCCTCGTGACCAGGAACGAGTTCGCCCGGCGCTACCGCGAGATGAGCGCCCTCGGCGGCGGGATGAACTTCTACGGGGAGATGCCGGAGTCTTTCAATATCACCGCCAATCTCCAGAACCCGTTGATGGCCAAGCTGATGGGCGATTTGAAGGAGAACTCGGACAAGGTCGAGGAATTCGCCGCCGGAAGCGATCTCCTGAAACAGCTGACAGACCTGGCGCTGCTCTCGAACGGACTCCTGAAAGGCAAGCCTTTGTCGGATTTCATAGCCCGGACAGGCAAGACACTTACAGATTTTTACATCGCCAAATAATCGAAAAAACGGCCTCCTACACTTGTGAGAGACCGTTTTTTTAATTATATTTGCCGCGATTTAATCATCGCGGCCATGGCTGAACCTGAAGTTTTTTACCCACTCGATCCGGACAAGCTCTACTACTCGATGGACGAGTTGACCCTCGACACCGACGAGGGTCCTAAGACTTTGAGGCTCGGCGCCTGGCTGAACGAGGATCCTGTCCGGATCCACCGGATGATAGTCAGGGAGAAGACCCTCCATGTCGACCAGATCGAGCTCTATAACCCCTTGATGAGCAAGCTCAGAAGGGCCGATCCACAGTACTACAAGCAGTACATGGGCCTGAACGTGACTATCGATTTTCCCGGCTTCTCGTCGGACATCCTCGCGAAGATCCCTTTCGAGAACGATCCCATCGGCTTCTACAAATGGTGGCGCAAGGGCAAGCACGAGGACAAGGTCTACCTCTCCAAGGTCAACCAGTTCCGGCTTTTCCAGAAGGTCTACCTTATGGAGCCGAAGGTCATGCTCAAGAAAGACATCCAGTTCTTCCAGTCGTTCTGAGAGGCTCCCTCCGCGCGTTTTTTCATGAGGTTTTTGTCAAGTCAAAGAAATTGTTTATCTTTGGCTTACGACATTTGTTAACAAATCCTTAATTCACATTGCAATGACTTACAAGATTATCGACATCCAGGGCGTTGGCCCCGTCTACGCCGAGAAGCTTATCGCCGCCGGCGTGGAGACCGTTGATCAGCTTCTCCAGAAGGGCAAGACCCCCAAGGGCCGCAAAGAGCTCGAGGAGGCCACCGGGATCACAGGCAAGCTCATCCTCACTTGGGTGAACCACGCCGACCTCTTCCGCGTCAAGGGCATCGGCCCCCAGTTCTCCGAACTTCTCGAGGCTTCAGGTGTTGACACCGTCAAGGAGCTCAGGAACAGGGTCGCCGCCAACCTCGTCGCGAAGATGACCGAGGTCAACGAGGCCAAGAACCTCACCAAGGTCGTCCCCACCGTGGTCATGGTCCAGAAGATGATCGACCAGGCCAAGGTTCTCCCCCCGATGGTGGAGTATTAGTCGTGACAGGCTTTTTGAGAGAGTCGGGACAGGAATGTCCCGACTTTTTTAGTATATTTGTAAGTTGTAGTCAAAATAGCAGAATGAGACGGATTGTTCCCGCTTTTATTGTCGTTTGCCTGGCTTTCCTCGCCCCTGCCTGCAAAGGGCCTCAGGGAGAGCCCGAGGCGGATTTCCAGATGTCCTACAAGGTCGGGGATGTGACTTTCGACATGGTCAAGGCTCCGGCCGGCAACCTCACCCTTGGCGTCTCCGCCGACAATCGCAGGAAGGTGACCAGGGGGATAGCGCAGCCCGTGGCCCTGGACGGCTTCGTGTTCAGCGCCCAGCCTGTCTCCCAGGCCCTTTGGGAGGAGGTCATGGGGAATAATCCCAGCCATGTCAAGGATCCCGCCGCTCCTGTCGACATGGTCTCGTGGACGGATATTCAGAAATTCCTCAAAAAATTGGGCAGGGCGACCGGGAAGACCTTCTTCCTCCCGACCGAGGCCCAGTGGGAATATGCCCAGAAACTCAGCGCTGACCAGGGTTTCACCGCGGTCGCTGAGTGGTGCGAGGACAGCTACGACGAGGTTCCCGACGACGCCACCAGGAGCGACTATTTCATCCCCATGAGCCTGATGGTCAATCCCCGGGGGCCCGAGGTCTGGGGCACCAAGGTGGTCAGGACCACCCTCGAGAGGATGCCGGTCGACTCGCACACCCGCAGGACTCACGTGGGCTTCAGGCTTGTCCAGCCGGACGGGGATCCGCTCACCGACGAGATCATGGTCCCTCTTGACGGAGCCGCCCCGGCCCGGGAGAAGATCGACGCCTCCTTCGGTGTCCCGGAATATTTCACCGTCGGCGACGTCACTTTCAAGATGGTGATGGTCCAGGGAGGCACCTTCCTCATGGGCTTCAACCCCACGGACAGCCCCTACCTCGGCTTCACGGTGCCGGACAACGAGAAGAACGCCCATGAGGTCACGCTGGATGATTTCGCGATAGGAGAGACCGAAGTCACGATCGGCCTTTGGAACACTGTCATGGGTTCCGTGCCTTATCTCAACGATGTCTCCGAGCCGGAGAAGCCGGTCGGGAATGTCTCCTGGTACGACTGCCAGGTCTTCCTCCGCAGGCTTAACGCTCTCACCGGCAGGACCTTCCGTCTCCCGACCGAGGCGGAATGGGAATATGCCGCCAGAGGAGGGAAGTTGTCCCGCCACTTCGGGTTCAGCGGTTCCAACGACTTGAAGGCCGCCATGTGGTTCCTCGACAACGCCGACTCGAAGCCCCGTCCGGTCAAGACCAAGATCGCCAACGAGCTTGGAATCCACGACATGAGCGGCAACGTCTGGGAGTGGTGTTATGACAGGGCCGCCGAGTACACCTCCGATCCCGCCGTCAACCCCGTCGGGGCCGAGACCGGCGGCACCAGGATCCTCCGCGGCGGCAGCTGCTCGAGCCGTTGGGACGCGTGCAGGATCAGCAACAGGTCATACATGCCTGGCAAGAACTTCAAGGGCACTTTCGGATTGAGATTGGCGTTGTAGGATGGAAAGGCGGAATAAATCGACAATCATCACCCTCATCATCCTGGCGGTCCTTGGCACAGCCTACCACTTCCTGTGGGCCGGCGAGCCGGAGGACGATCCCCAGGGACAGACCGACCCGTCCCTCTCCTCCGACATCGAACTCATGTCCCGCCTGGAGATCCCTTACAGGCTTGAGGACAATGAGGCCACCATCATAGAGCACATGGGTTACGCCCTCTCCTACAACTCCGATTTCAGGGTTCCCAACTGGGTCGCCTACGAGCTGCTGGAGAGCGAGTTGATCACGGCCTACCGCCAGAGGGAGGACTCTTTCTCCCCGGATCCCCTCATCAAGGGGAGGCAGGCCTACGACAGGGATTATGTGGGCTCCGGCTACGACCGCGGCCACATGGCCCCGGCCGCCGACATGAGGTGGAGCTCCCAGACCATGAAGGAGTGCTTCTATCTGAGCAACGTCTGCCCCCAGAACCACAACCTCAATTCCGGAGCCTGGAATGACCTTGAGCGCCAGGTCCGCCGCGAGGCCCGGTTCTACAAGTCCGTCTGGGTCGTGTGCGGCCCCATATTCGAGTACAACAACCCCAGGCACATCGGCCAGAACCACGTGATGGTGCCTGACTCTTTCTTCAAGGCTCTCCTTGCCAGGAGGAAAGACGGCAGCTACGCCGCCGTGGGCTTCATATTCCCCAACGAGGCCTGCGAGAGGAACCTGACCCGTTACGCCATGACCGTGGACGAGCTTGAGTCCAGGCTCGGGATGGACCTCTTCTTCAACCTTGAGACCAAGGCCCAGGACAAGGCGGAGGCCGAGATCGACCTGTACGGGGACTGGAGAATCAAAGATGAGATATTAAGAAACTGATACACAATGGAACAAACACTGAACCTGACCTGTCTTCACGACAACCACGTGGCTCTTGGAGCCAAAATGAGTCCCTTCGCCGGATTCGACATGCCCATCCAGTATTCCTCCATCACAGAGGAGCATCTCGCCGTGCGCGGGAAGGTGGGGATGTTCGATGTCTCCCACATGGGTGAGATATTCGTGAGCGGCCCCGACGCCGAGAAGTTCGTGAACCACATTTTCACCAACGACGTCCGTCCGATGGCCCCCGGCCAGATCCTCTACGGGATGATGCTCTACCCCGACGGCGGCACGGTCGATGACCTGCTGGTCTACAAGGAGTTCGAGCCTGATCACTTCCTTCTCGTGGTCAACGCCGCCAACATCGAGAAGGACCATCTCTGGATCAAGGACCACAGCGAGGGCTTCGATGTCAAGATCGACAACCAGTCGGACAAGTGGGGCCAGATCGCGCTCCAGGGCCCCAAGGCCGAGGAGACACTGGTCAAGACTCTCGGTTTCGCCTCCGGGGCCGCCTCTCTCTCCTTCTACACCTTCAAGGATTTCAAGGACGCGGGGACTAGGGTTATCATCAGCCGCACCGGCTACACCGGCGAGGACGGCTTCGAGATCTACGCCACCCCCTCCCTGATCGTCAAGTACTGGGAGGCTTTCCTGGCCGCCGGAGTCGCCCCTTGTGGGCTTGGCTGCCGTGACACCCTCCGTTTCGAGGCAGGTCTTCCCCTCTACGGCGACGAGCTGACTCCCGCGATCTCTCCGGTCATGGCCGGTTTCAGCATGTTCTGCAAGCTGGACAAGGACGAGTTCGTCGGCAAGGACGCCCTCGTGGAGCAGAAGGCCAACGGCACAGCCGAGAGGCTGGTCGGGATCGAGCTCCAGGACAAGGCTGTCCCGAGGGCCGGCTATCCTGTCGAGCTGGAGGACGGCACCCAGGTCGGGGTCGTCACGACCGGCTACCACAGCATCTCCCTTGAGAAGAGCATCTGCTTCGCCCTCGTGAAGAGGGAGTTCGGGGCTCTCGACACCCCTCTGTACGTGCGTGTCAGGAAGAAGGTCTTCCCGGGCAAGGTCGTCAAGAAGAGATTCTATCAGACAAACTATAAGAAATAATTGATAATAAATAAATTAATTCAATCATGAGTAAAGTAGTAGAAGGCCTCCGTTACAGCGAGGACCACGAGTGGGTGAAGGTTGAGGGCAATGTCGCCGTCATAGGAATATCCGATTTCGCCCAGCACGAGCTTGGTGACATCACTTACGCCGACCTCCCTGAGGTGGATGACGAGTTCGAGGCGGGCGAGGAGTTCGGCGCCCTGGAGAGTGTCAAGGCTTCCAGCGAGTTGCTCTGCCCCGTCTCCGGCAAGGTGGTCGAGGTCAACGCCGACCTGGACGACGCCCCCGAGAAGATCAACGACGACGCCTACGAGGCCTGGATCATCAAGGTCGAGATGTCTGATCCCGCTGAGGTTGAGGCTCTTATGGACGCCGCCGCCTACCAGGCGTTCACCGCGAAGTAGGGGATATGGCAGCTTTCCAGTATTTCCCTCACACCGAGGATGATGTCCGGGCGATGCTTTCGAGAATCGGAGTGGGGTCGATGGACGACCTCTATTCCGATGTCCCGAAGGACTTCATCTACAAGGGTGAGTACGACCTCCCGGACGCCATGTCCGAGAGCGAGGTCAGGGCCTTCTTCGAGAGGCTCGACAGCAAGGACACGAGGCTGACAGTGTTCGCCGGCCAGGGGGCTTACGACCACTACACCCCCTCCGTGGTTCCCTACATCATCTCCCGCTCCGAGTTCCTGACAGCCTACACGCCTTATCAGGCTGAGATCTCCCAGGGCACCCTCAGGTACATATTCGAGTACCAGAGCATGATCTGCGCCCTCACAGGGCTGGATGTCAGCAACGCCTCGATGTACGACGGCCCCACAGCCGCAGCCGAGGCCGTCAAGATGGCCCCGACCTGCGTCAAGAGGAAGAAAAGGGTCCTGGTCTCCGAGACCCTGCTCCCCAATGTCGTCAGCACCATCAAGACCTATTCCAAGTACCACGGCATCGAGCTTGGCTTCATTCCCGTCATGGACGGGCACACCTGTCCTCACCACATGAGGGCCGAGCTGTCCAAGGGCGACGTGGCCGGGGTTATCGTCCCTTCCGTCAATCGTTTCGGGATAGTCGAGGACCTCACTGGCTTCGCCGACGCCATCCATGAGGAGGGAGGAATATTCATAATGTACTGCGACCCTTCCGCCCTGGCGGTCCTTAAGACTCCCGCCGAGTGGGGCGCCGACATCGCCGTCGGTGACGGCCAGAGCCTCGGGATCCCGATGTGCTTCGGAGGCCCCTATGTCGGCTTCATGGCCTGCAAGAAGGACTATCTCCGCAAGCTCCCGGGAAGGATCGTGGGCGAGACCCGCGACACCGAGGGACGCCGCTGCTTCTGCCTGACCCTTCAGGCCCGCGAGCAGCACATCCGTCGCGAGAAGGCCACCTCCAACATCTGCTCGAACGAGAGCCTGATGGCCCTGTTCGTGACAGTCTACATGTCCCTTATGGGGCCCAACGGCTTGAAGGAGGTCAACAATCTCTCTTCCGCCGCGGCCCACTACCTCCACGACCAGCTTCTCGCCACCGGGAAGTTCGAGGAGGTCTTCGACCAGCCCTTCCTGAAAGAGTTCGCCCTGAAGCCCCTCGTCCCCGTGGACAGGCTCCAGGAGAAGTTGCTCTCGGGCGGATTCCTCGGCGCCCTGCCCACCGAGGAGGGATATGTCACATTCTGCGCTACTGAAAACAGGACTAAGGACGAGATCGACGCCCTTGTCGCATTGGTGAAGGAGGCCTGAGGAATATGAAATACTACGATAAACTTATATTCGAGCTTTCCAAGGAAGGCCGCGTCGGATATTCACTGCCCGCCAATACGGTGGTTCGACAAGCTCACCAACCGGGCCACCTCCCCGCCCACCTCCTGCGCGCCGAGGCCCCGGCCCTGCCCCAGGTCAGCGAGGTCGATGTCGTCCGCCACTACACTACCCTCTCCCAGATGAACTTCGGTGTCGACACCGGGTTCTATCCGCTCGGCAGTTGCACTATGAAGTACAACCCCAAGATCAACGAGGAGATCGCCGGGATGAAGGGCTTCCAGGGGCTTCATCCGCTCCAGCCCGCCTGCACTGTCCAGGGCGCCCTTGAGGTCTACTACAACATGGAGAAGGCCCTCTCCGCCTTGACCGGGATGGCCGGCTTCACCTTCAACCCATGCGCCGGCGCCCACGGCGAGCTGACCGGACTGATGATCATGCGTCAGTACCATCTGCTCCGCGGCGACCTCGCCAGGACCAAGGTGATAGTCCCGGACAGCGCCCACGGCACCAATCCTGCCAGCGCCGCTGTCTGCGGCCTCGAGGTGGTGGTCGTGAAATCCAACGCCGACGGTCTTGTGGATGTGGCTGATTTAAAGCCGCTTCTCGGCGATGACATAGCCGGTATCATGATGACCAACCCCAACACCCTCGGCCTGTTCGAGAAGGAGATAGGGGAGATCGCGGCCCTCGTCCACGAGTGCGGCGGACTGCTCTATTACGACGGCGCTAACATGAACCCTCTGATCGGCATGGTCCGTCCCGGGGACATGGGCTTCGACATCATGCACCTGAATCTCCACAAGTCGTTCTCCACTCCCCACGGAGGCGGAGGCCCCGGATCCGGCCCTGTCGGTGTCTGCGAGAAACTCGTGCCTTATCTCCCGGTCCCCAAGGTCGTCAAGAACGAGGACGGGACCTTCGACGTGGTCGGCCTCCCAGTCCCTAAGCCCAATCTCCCGGTCCCTGAGCCCAATGTCATTCTGAGCGAAGCGAAGAATCTCCCGGTCCCTGAGCCAGTCGAAGGGCCCGAAGCGAAGTCCGCCGGTCAGGTGTCCGGCTTCCTCGGCAACTTCGGAGTGATCCTCCGCGCCTACGCCTACATCCTCACCCTCGGCCGCCAGAACGTCAAACTCGTCGGCAAGTACGCCACCCTTGGCGCCAATTACATCAAGGAGAGCCTCAAGGACTGCTACAAGCTTCCCATCCCCTCAGTCTGCAAGCATGAGTTCGTCTTCGACGGGCTTGTGGATGACGGTTCCCGCAAGGCCGCCCCGGTCCCTGCCTCCCCGGTCCCTGCCTCCCCGGTCCCTGCCTCCCCGGTCCCTGAGCCCACTGTCATTCTGAGCGAAGCGAAGAATCTCCCGGTCCCTGAGCCTGTCGAAGGGCCCGCCGTGACAGAACGGGAGGGGGCGACCACCCTCGACGTGGCCAAGAGGCTGCTCGACTTCGGCTTCCATGCCCCGACCATCTACTTCCCGCTCCTCTTCCACCAGGCCATCATGATCGAGCCCACGGAGACAGAGTCGCTGGAGACCCTTGACGCCTTCATCGAGGTGATGAGGAAGATAGCCGCCGAGGCCGCCGAGGATCCCTCCATTCTGAAGAGCGCCCCGCACAACACTCCGATCACCCGTCCGGATGAGACAAAGGCCGCCCGCCAGCCCGTCTTGAAATATCAGGACGAGGAACGGCCGTGTTAGCATTCAGCTGGATCGGATCATCCGCAAGGGCCTGGAGACGGTTTACCCTTGATATTCAATAGATTACGCATTTTACCACTCTCGATATCGAGAGTGGTAAAATATTTAAGTGATTGACTATCAATGCTCATCTGTCTTCTGCAAAAATTTCGTCCACTCTATTTGGATTTTATCAGAAAAGATTATATCTTTGCAGTCCGAAATGGGGTATTAGCTCAGTTGGTAGAGCGTTTGAATGGCATTCAAAAGGTCAGGAGTTCGATTCTCCTATGCTCCACAAAAATCCCTCTCAGAATGGTCTGAGGGGGATTTTTCGTATAAAATGGCCCAAATAATGTCCCATTTTTACTGAGGAAAGCCTAAGAAAAGTTGTTCGAAGATGAGCGACTACAGGTAAAGGATGAGGGGGATAACTACTTCGCTTTAAGAATCACCAGCACATCCCCAACCTCCAAAATCGTGTCTCCGTTGGGGATAATCTCCCGGTCGCCCCGCTTGACAAGCAGTACCAGTCCGTCATTCGAAAACTCATTGATAGCATGTCCGGCTCGTTTCCCACCCGCTTTCACGGTTTTCTCCACCAGGTATGTCTGCGTATCCTCGAAAGCCTTGGTCACGACAATGGCCTTGTCCCCAGCCTGCAAGAGCGTATCCCCCCTGGCAATAATCCGCACCGCGCCTCGAATCACCAAAGCAATAAGTACATTCTTAGGAAGGCCGAGCTCCATCACGCGCTTACCATCCCAGACACTGCCAGAGCCAATCGAGATCTGGCTGAACTGCATTTCCGAGTTCTCCGAGTAATCATTAAAGGTTTTCATCACATCAGTCCCGATATCCAGCATCTCTAATCTCCGAGCCGCCCGTGGAATTAGCGAGCCTTGCAGGGAAATGGATATGAGGACGATGCAGAACACGATGTTGAACAACTCCGTATCAAGTATCTCCACGCCAGTGATGGCCATAATTGCGAACACGATAGAAGCCGCACCACGTAGGCCGACAAAGGATATAAGTACCTGTTGTTTGAAAGGATACTTTCGGAATGGTGTCAAGATTCCCATAACCGCTGCAGGACGAGCCACAACCAGAAGGAAGACCGATATCGCCAATGCGGGCAAGATAACTTGGTGTAGCTCCTCTGGACGCGCCAAAAGGCCCAGGACAAAGAAAATGAGCACCTGCATAAGCCCAGTGAGGCCGTCGAAGAATCCAACCAGCGACCTTTTCCCCTTGAACTCTTCGTTCCCCAGCATGATTCCCACGATGTAAGCGCTCAAGTAGCCGTTCCCACCCAGAAGGTCGGGCACAGCATACGCGGCGATGGCCACGGCGAAGATGAAGAGCGTGTCAAAACCGTCCGTGGAGAATTTCATTCGCTGGAGCGCCCATGAAGCCGCCTTGGCTATCCCATAGCCCAATCCTGCACCGAATACAATCTGTGCGAAAACCATCCATACCAGCGAACCACCAGAGGCCGTCCCGTTCAAGACGGAAATCATGATGGCTGTGAGCATATAAGCACAGGGGTCGTTACTCCCGCTCTCCATTTCTAGCATTGGAGCCGTATTGTTCTTCAAGCCCAACTTCTTGGACCTGAGGATAGAAAAAACGGAGGCGGCGTCGGTGGAACTGACCACCGCCCCCAGTAGGAAACTCTCCGCCCACCCCCATCGCAGTGCAAAGTGGCAGAACAGTCCGGTCAACCCCGCCGTCACAATGACTCCCACGGAGGCCAGGAGAACAGCCTCGCGAACCACCGGCTTTACGGCTTCCCAGCGCGTGCCGAAACCACCGTAGAACATGATGAATATCAGCGCCACGGTACATAGGTCTTTGGCAAATGTATGGTCATCCAGTTGCACCGGGATAGCCCCCACATTACCGAACACGATACCCAGCATGATGAATGCCAGCAGTGTTGGGACCCCGATCCTGGCCGAAATAATATTGAGCCAGATGCAGGTGAGAATAACTACTACGATGAGAACGAGAAAGAGAGTTGTCATAAAAGATGTTTTTTGCTATGGAATATAAGATTCCAGTTTTTTCATTTGTTCAGGAGTAATCTCCCGAAAGTGATATTCAGTTCCCGAGGCGAATTCCGAATAATCAAAATAGCGGGCAATGGCGCATGCTTCATTTTTTTGATAATAGATGTCCACAATAGCGCCTCCCTTCATCGTTGGATGCAAATCAAGTACATTCGATGAACCGTCCAGAAACGCAAGGATCTCCTCTTTGCACTCCCGCGGCATTAATACATCCTTCTTTCGGAACACGCCCTTTCGGCCTTCCAATTTGTATCCGTGATGGTAAAACGGTACCATCATCAAGCCACACAGGATAATGATTACGCCTGCGCCATTCCACCCTTCACCCAGGAACAGACAGACTATCCCCGGGAGAAACACCACCAGCAGGACCAACAGGTCCGACAGGAGAAACACCTGCCTTACATTCTGTTCCTTCATAGTTTGTCGATGAGTTTGTCGGCCTTGGGACTATGGAGTTCAACCATTTCCGTAGCAGCCTCATAAGTATAGTTGGAGAAATTAAAGAGTTGGGCATATGCCACGCCTGCATCCTTGTTGAAGTATACTTCCAAACGGATAACGCCACCGGCACCCGGTTGTTGAATCCCGGGATCGACATCCTTACCATTCAGATAGTCAAGAAGAGAAGACCGGCATGAAGAGGCGACGTCAATCGCTTTCTTGGTAAGAATTGTGTCATTGCCGACCTTCTTAAAGGCGGCTTTGTAGAACAGCAGCATCAGGATGCCGCAGGCACCGATGAAGACGCCCAGTCCGGCATTCACGAAATACAGGCCGACACCCACGGCCAAAACGAGGGCTGATATGATAAGGTCCTTGGCAGTATGGACCTTCTTGAATTGGATTTCCATAATTGTTTTTATAAGTTATTGAATAACAAATAGTAGTAGGCTCCGAACAATAGGAGCATAACCATTCCTTCCCACCTGTCGACACGCTCCTTCCGCCCTGTATAAGCCCAAAGAAGTAGCAGGACGGCACTAGCCGTCAGCACTATCGCGTCCGTATATGTCACGGCGGCAAAAGAAAGCGGGGTAATCACCGCGGCGGAACCCAGGATCAAAAGGATATTGAACACATTTGACCCAAGGATATTTCCGAGGGCCAATTGTTCCCTGCCCTTGAGGGCGGCCATAAGGCTCGTCGCCAGTTCGGGAAGTGAGGTTCCTCCGGCAAGCAGGGTGATGGCGATGAACTTGTCGCTAACGCCCATCTTTCGTGCCAGATCCGTGGCCGAATCCACAAAGAGGTTTCCACCGACGATAAGCCCGGCGAGACCACCGAGAACAAGGAGGATTGCCAGCCACAACTTTCGTTGCTGGATGCTGCTTTCCCCTTGAGGGTCTTCATTCCCATAGAGGAAAGAATGGATCAGGTAAGCGCCGAACAGCAGCAGGAACATGATCCATTCCAACCTGGACAGCGAGTCTTCCTCTCCCCAGTCCAAAAGGGTATGACTCATCCCGCAAAGCAGGAACAGTCCCGTGATGCAGAGGGTCAGCGGAATGTCCCACCGGCGGTTCTCCGGCGTCATCGACACGGGCCGTATCAGCGCAGTGAGCCCAAGAATGAAAAGAACGTTGAAGATATTGGAACCGATTACATTCCCGACGGCAATGTCCGCGTTCCCTTCCAGCGCTCCCGTAAGGCTCACCACGAGCTCCGGGCACGATGTGCCGAAGCCCACGATGGTGAGTCCGATGACGAATTCACTCACGCCGGCCTTCCGCACAATGGAGGAGGCTCCCTCCACAAGCCAGTCGGCACCCAGGACAATCAGTCCCAGGCCGACCAGCAGCCATAATAATGTCATTATAGAAGTTCTGAAATAGTGATTACCGTATGTCTGTCAAAGGGAAGGTGACAGTCTGCTAAAGCCGCAGTCGGCAAAGCGCAAACAGGTATCTTTCAGAAATATGGAGCCCGGACAACTGTACGAAAGACAGTGCCAGGAAAGGATGCAGAAGGTTGTTGTCGATGATTTTGCCGCCCTTGACGATTCGGAAAGTCGATTTGGTCTGGGGAGAAGTCCGCCGGCCGGTATTTGTCGTCCGTACCGATACGGTATTGCTGTTCTCGCTGCCTGCAAAGGTATATCCCTGTGCTGCCGTGATGCAGATCTCCCGGTTTTGGGTCAGGTCCGACGGTTTGTCAGAAGACGGCGCCGCAGCAACATTACAAGAGTCATCTCTGGATGAAACAGCACTTGCATTCCCATCCTTGCCCCCTGAAAAAAAGGACAGCAGGAAAGATAATATGAGAATCAATGACTTCACGACGAACAAAGATAGTCATTTTTGCCAAATGGTGGATGTCCGATTTGTACTGTTTCGTGGTATACCATATTATCTCGACAATCCTCTCCCGTTCTCAATTCTCGGGAATCGCCAGTCGTACCGGCCATCGGCGACGTCTTTGACCTCTCTTTCAGCACGATTGAGTTCCCAATCATTGAACTTTGCCAATTTGGCGGTGATCCTCTGGTCCAGTTTATCGATCTCAATCTGCTTCTCAGTGGTCTTGGATTCGAGGCGTGAGAGTTCGGATTGGGCTTCCTGGGCATTCTTCTCGGCCTTGTTCTTCTCCTCTGTCGCCTGTCGGGCCTGGTTCTTGGCAACATCCCTCTCACTCTGGATCTTGCGCTTCTCTTCTTCCAGCCGCTTCTTCTCCTTCTCCTGCTTCTGGAGGATGAAGTCGTTTCTCTCCAGATGGTCAAGCCCGGTCTCGGACTTCTTCTGCCCGCGCTGCATATTCAGCATTTCGGCCAGCATATCCTGCATCTCCGACATATCCGCCTCTCCCAACTTGTGCGACTTGCCGGTATCGTGGTCCATCCAGTCCCATACGATGTGAGCATGATAATTCGGTTTCCAGGTCTTCTTTCGTTCACTATCCTCATAGTGCCCCTCGTCCCGGTGGATGTGTATCTGGACGGCTCTTATGCCCCACCTCTTTTCTACAGCGTTGGTGAATCTTTTAAGGTCGCCCATCGTCGTGTTTTCCATGATGATTGCCACGCCTTCGCGGAGGGGGCTGCTTCCTTTTCGGACATGCGTCCTGCCGTTCTTGTCCGTATATTCGACATCCTTCTCTTGCATCGCCCTGCCGGTCTTCGCCTTCACCATTGCCTTGAGCGAATCATAGTATTCTTGAAGTGTTTTCCCGTTCATACCAGATGAGACATAACTCTCGTTCTTTTGGGTTAGGTCTTAGCGTATGTAGAGTTTCTTGGGATCAAGGGGACGGAGGTATTCCTTGTCCCGCCTGTTGTGCTCCTCGCTCTGGGCTATGTTGCACGGTTTGATATGGATGGATGCTGTTGCGTTCGTATTCATGATGATCGTGTTTTACTTGTTAAACTTGTTGAAGACCGGCGACGGGGTATCGGGGCGGCGCCCTGATCGGAGGGTGCAGGGAGGATATCCTGCTGCTCGTCCGATAGATAATCGAGCTGCGCATCATTGAGGGTGATGCTGTACCTGATGTTCGTGTATTGCATAAGGCCGACTATCGCTGCTGGTACTGCGTAGCCTGTTCTCGCGCCTTGTCGACATCGAACACGATCCGGCGCCCGATGCGGGAGACAATAGCAGCCTTGAGGATTCCGCCACCTTCGGAGGATCCATCCTCTTCGCGTGGTGTGCGCATGAGCGCATAGATAGCGGAATCAGAGCAACCGAGTTCCACGGCCAGAGCGTGAACGCCGAGGGCCTTCTGTCCTGACTGAGAGGGAGCAGTTCCCATTCCAGTGGAGAGGGAAAGAGCATATTGTGTGAGTTGGCAGTACTCTTCCCCGGTCATCTGCCAAAGGGGCTTCTCAGGCAGCCTGTTGATGTTTATTTCAGTACTCATTTCGCTTCGTGTTTTAGCGTTAAACCGTGGCAAAAAGCCTGTCTCCATATTGTGCGAAACCATGTACAAAGTGCCGCACACGGATTGGGCAATGTGCCATAAACCAAGGGATTATGGGTCAACTCCCTGATTCAAGTTAGGAAGAAAAACTAACTTGCAAGAGCCTCCGTGCAACTTTTTTATAGATTTCCGGGATTTTTCTCGAAAAAAAGCGAGTGTTTCTGGAAATGGTACTCTAAAACGGTACTCTGAACTTATGATTAGCCTCAAATCGGCCTTTCAGGCACCTAGGATGAAGGTCCAGAAAGTATGTGTTTTTGATGCCTTCTGCCACTGCATTCAGGCAGCTTTGTACATAAAAAGTCACCCGATTTGAGTGGCAAAAGACATCCTCTCTGTTGATGTGATTTAGTCGATCTGGATTACTCTGGGATAGCTGGAACACTCTGGATAATGGGGAGGTATTATCGTATCATGGTCAATTAATCAGAATATGAGTAATGCTCAGTATTCTAACAAAAACACTCAAAATCTGTAAATCGCTTGCAAATTTTAACGCTTTTTCTTTGTATTAAGCAGTAAAGTCCTTATATTTGCCATCGACTTACATATTACTACCATGATTGTCAAATTCAGCATCACTAACTTCGGCCCCATCAGGGAGTCTCAAACACTCAGTTTCGAGGCCGAAAAGTCTGATCATCTTGAGAACTATTATGTGACTGAGATAGCAGGTCATCGTATTCTTAAAGCCGCTCTCCTGTTCGGTGCGAACGCTTCAGGTAAAACCAATGTCCTAAATGCTTTGGACTGCCTGCGAAAACTTGCTACTGTCCCTGCTGGATCTAAGACAGATGCCATACCTTGTGAGCCCTTTTTGATGGACAAGGAGTCTCGTTTGCAGCCTACCGAGTTTGAAATCGACTTCATCCAGGGTAAAGATTTGTATCGATACACGGTGAAACTGAATCGGGAGTGCATCCTTTATGAACGTTTGCGTTCCCAATCCAGGCGGAGAATTGTCTATACGCGGACCACAGATGTGGATTCACAGCTCACCAAGATTACTTTTGGTGAAGACTATCCGGTGAAGAATGCTATCGAAGCGGCTACTCTGTCTTCTAACACGCTGTGGAATGAGACTGTATTTGCCGGCTTCACGAAGACTAATATGAATCACAAGGCTCTTCTATCCGTTCAGAACTGGTTCCGGAATTATCTGGCTCCCATGGTGCATCCTAGGGATACCCTGACCAAGTTCATCCTGAATCTGATGGATAAGGGGCTGATAGACAAAGATCGTTTTACAGACATTCTGAAGAAAGCTGACTTCAATATCGGAGGAGTCGTACTTCCACAAGAGACCGAGAAAGAGGTCCTTCGACTTGTCCATATCGGGCAGGATGGTAAACTGTTTGATGAAATACCCTATACCTCGGAATCGCTTGGTACCCGGCGTTACTTCGAGTTGACGGGTATTCTGTATATGCTGATTGCTCACCCCTATGCCTTTCCTATCGATGAGATTGAGTCTTCCATCCATCCGGACCTGGTCAAGCACTTTCTTCTCTCATTCTGCACCAATGCAACCACTTCCCAGATCATTGTGACAACCCATAACAGGGAACTCCTCAACGATAAGGATATCTTCCGCAGTGACATTATTTGTTTCACGGAAAAAGATGAGACTTTTGCGACGAAGATATACAAGCTCTCCGACTTCGGGACGGATGTCGTACGGAACACATCCAATATTTTGAATGCCTACAATGCCGGGCGCCTTGGTGCGCTACCGCGTCTCTCTGATCATTTCATTGACCTAAAAGAGGAGGAATAGTTATGGCCGTCCGCCCCATAATACCCATTCGTAAAACCTATGCTTTCGTAGGCGACGGCGAGACTGAACTATGGTACCTGCAGATGCTCAAAAAGAACGAAAAGAGCCTGACGGTCACCATCAAGCCGGAACTGCCGCAGAAGAAGAGTATCGAGGACCAGTTTGATTATGTCCAGGAACTGAGTGAGATCCACGAAAAAGTCTTCTGGATTGTCGATACCGATGTGGTAATCAGGGAAACTCGGGCTTTCAAAGGGCAGAAGGATAAATCACCAGCCGCTATACTCAAACAGAAGTACCAGCAGATTATGTCGGATCCAAAACTACAAGATAAGGTCATCTTTGTAGCCAATACTCCATGCCTTGAGTACTGGATCCTGCTTCATGTAGTTCAAACTACCCGTTATTACGATACTGGCGACAAGGTCATAGACGAGATTAAAAAGCACGAACCGCTCATGGATTACGCCAAGACCCAAAAGTATTATCAGCAAGCCAACGACATTTATAAGCGCCTCAAGCCATTTCTTAATATGGCGAAAACGAATGCAGGCAGGACTGGTGCCTTCGATCCGGATAATCTGGAAAAAGGATTGTCCGAAATGCACAAGATTTTCACTGAACTAGGAATATAGGGATATCACTCTCAAATAGAAGATTCCAAGAATATCGTGATATTTAAGGAATTGAATCCGAAGAATTGGCTTTTTTCTCGGAAATAAACTAATGTTCGCCGGAGGAGATAAACTAATAACGCCCGGAGATCATTAGGTAGTATTGATAATGACTACTTTTGCTTTTTGCAGAGTTTTGCTTTGGTATTTTGCAGTGCTTTACTTGGGTTACAACAACCCATTGAGTTTAGTCATCGAGGTTGCCTTGATGTCGTCCACGATGTCGATGTAGGGTTTCATGGATGAATAGTCGCTATGGCCCGTCCATTTCATCACGACATTCGGCGGGATACCCAAGGACAGGGTGGTGACGATGAAAGTGCGGCGTCCCGTGTGGGTGCCGACTAATTCCCACTTAGGATGGATCTCGTCGGTTCGGACATTTCCTTTGTAGGTCGTGATGCGGATCTCTTCATTGATACCGGCGAGTTTGCACAACTCCTTGACATCACGGTTCATCGCCTGATTGGTATAGTTCGGCAGGGCCTTGTTGTCCTTGAATGGTGCGTCCTTGTATTTCTTCAGAATTGCCTTTGTAACGTCGTTAAGCTCGATGGATATACTGTCTGCCGTCTTGACCGTCGTAACTTCGATATGGTCGCCTTTAATGTCGCTTTTGCGCAGATTATTGGCGTCTGAATGGCGGAGTCCGGAGAAACAGCAGAACAGGAAAACGTCACGGATCGGATCGAGGTATGCCTGGGCTTCCGATAACTGAAGAT
>JAFROJ010000072.1 GCA_017429765.1 Bacteroidales bacterium
CCACCACTCACTTCGTTCGTGGTCCCCCCTCTTACGGAGCCGAGGGTGGCACGGTTCTCGCCATCCGGTATCGGCGTTCCGTTATCTAACTTGACCGTAAATTCCCAGTGCTCGGGGGCGGCGCAGAAACGCTCGTCGCAGGCGCTCCAGGTGATCTCGCCCTTGACCGTGGCCTCAGGGGCGTCCAGCTTGACTTTCTGGCTGAACACGGCGGTGTCGAAGAAGACATTGTCCTCGCCGAAGACCGTGGGACTCGTCACCTGCCCGAGGGTGCCGACCGGGGTGTACCCTTCCGGCGAGTCGAACTCGAGGGAGGTGGGATTGTACTTGTGGTCAACCGTGTAGATGTGCCAGCCAGGCTCGATCGTGGCGGTGAAAACCAGCTCGAACTCACCTGGTTCCGCCGGTTTTGAGGACACCCTCCAAGTTGCGGTGGCCTCAGGAGCCTGGGCGAAGGCCGCGGCGCCCAAAAACAGGGCCGCCAGCAGGGCCGCTAGTCTTTTGAATAGAGTCACCATGACGGTTTTTATTTCGCGTATGAGACGGAACGGGTCTCCCGGATGACGGTGATCTTGACCTGTCCGGGATAGGTCATCTCCTCCTGGATCTTCTGGGCGATGTCGGCGGAGAGTCTCGCGGCCTGGTCGTCGCTGACCTCGTCGGCCCCGACTATGACCCTCAGCTCACGTCCGGCCTGGATGGCGTAACTCTTGGTCACACCCGGGTAGGCGGCGGCCAGATCCTCCATTCCCTTGAGCCTCTTGATGTAGGACTCGATGACCTCGCGGCGGGCACCGGGACGGGCGCCTGAGATGGCATCACCGATCATCACGATAGGGGATATGATGGAGGTCATCTCGATCTCCTCGTGGTGGGCGCCGATGGCGTTGCAGACATCGGGTTTCTCCTTGTACTGCTCGGCGAGCTTCATTCCGAGAATGGCGTGAGGCAGCTCGGGCTCCTCCTCGGAGACTTTACCGATGTCGTGGAGCAGACCGGCCCTCTTGGCCGTCTTGGGGTTGAGGCCGAGCTCAGAGGCCATGATGGCGCAGATGTTGGCGACCTCCCTGGAGTGCTGAAGCAGGTTCTGCCCGTAGGAGGAGCGGTATTTCATCCTGCCGATCATCCTGACAAGCTCGATGTTCAGCCCGTGGATCCCGAGATCGATGCAGGTTCTCTTACCGGTCTCAAGTATCTCTTCCTCAAGCTGTTTCTGGACCTTTGTCACCACCTCCTCGATGCGGGCGGGATGGATGCGGCCGTCCACGACCAGCTGGTGGAGGGCAAGTCTGGCGACCTCCCTGCGCACAGGGTCGAAGGCGGAGAGAAGGATGGCGTCCGGGGTGTCGTCCACCACGATCTCGACGCCGGTGGCTGCCTCAAGGGCCCTGATGTTACGTCCCTCGCGGCCGATGATTCTTCCCTTGATCTCGTCGTTCTCGATGGGGAAGGTGGTCACAGCGTTCTCTATGGCAGTCTCGGTGGCGGTTCTCTGGATGGTGTTGATGACTATCCTCTTGGCCTCTTTCGTGGCGTTGAGGCGGGCCTCGTCCATCGTGTCGTTGATGTAGGCCTGGGCCTCTGTCCTGGCCTCGGCCTTCATGTTCTCCATGAGTATGTTCTTGGCCTCCTGGGCGCTCATCCCGGCGATGGTCTCAAGCTGCTTGTTGGCCTGGGCGCTCAGCTTCTCGAACTCCTCGGTCTTCCTGGCGAGCTTCTCCTGCTGGGCGGCGAGGCTGTTGCGCGCGTTGTCGGCGTCGCGGAGCCTCTTCTGGAGCTCCCCGTTCTGCTGGTTCAGGGTGTTCTCCCTCTGCTTGATCCTGCTCTCGGCCTCGCGGATCTGGTTGTTCTTCTCATTGATGAATCTCTCATGCTCGGATTTGAGCTGAAGGAACTTCTCCTTGGCCTGGTGGATCTTGTCGTTCTTGATCCCCTCGGCCTCTATCTCGGCCTTGGCGATGATCTCGTTCTTGCGGCCGTTCAGCACCATTCTCTGAACGACGGTGTACACCACAAGGGCTATAGCCGCCCCGACCAGGGCTCCTATAAGGTAAGGTATCATTGGTTTGTGTATATATTGTTAATAATCAAATCTTTCCATCACAGTCCGGCTAAAGCGGCAAACGACCGCCGGTCACTGAAACCGGTCGGTCGTCTGGGATATTAAAAAAAAAAGCCGTTAGTCGCTTGCCTAAAATCTTAATGAATAAGATTTGAGATCCGGTCCGGTTCGGAAATCCACCGTCGCGCCGGGGGCGCGATCCCGAAAGGTAACCTTGGCCAGTCCTTGCCGTCCTGAGTGTTCTCGGTTCCGTGGAACTTGTTGATAATAGCACGTGGGACTAACGGCCGTCTTTTTCAATATTCTTGAGGTAGGACTCCACATCCTCCTGAAGCTTCCTGGCCTCGTCGCCAGAGTCGGAGAGTCTCTTTTGATAGGTCAGCCTGCTGACGGTCTCGTTGAGAGCCACGAAAGCAAGCTTGTCCGAGAGTGATTTGTTAGGGAACTTGGCGTCATAGGCGGTCAGCTTCTGGTTGATCGCCTCCGCGGCAAGCCTCATCAGCCGCTCCATCTCAGGGGAGGAAGCGACCAGGGGATATTCGTTGCCGGCTATTTTTATCTTTATGCTTTGTCCCATTCTCATTTATCAAGCAAGGAGATGCACTTGTCAATCTCCTTGATGAGCCTCTCGATCTTCTCCTTCGCGCCGGCCCTGTCACCTCCGGCCCCGAAAGCTTCTGAAAGCTGCAAGTTGTTTACCTGTTGCTCCAGATCACCGATCTGTTTCTTGCAGGCTTCGTTCTCGGCCTTGCTCTCGGCGAGCAGAGACTGGAGCCTCACGCGCTCCGCCTTCTCCGCCTCGTAGAGCGAGATAAGCTTTTCTATGTCTTTTCTTAAACCGTCAAGCATATCCAAAGGCCTTTCCACCTGTAATCGCGAATTTAACAAATAATCTTTATTCGCGCAAAATAGCTAAATTCGCGTATAGAAAAATTTCGCCATGACGATAACCATTGAGAACAAGGAGATACCGGTGCTGCTTCTGACGGGATATCTCGGAAGCGGCAAGACGACATTGCTCAACAGGATCCTCTCCAACGAGCGGGGGATCAAGTTCGCCGTGATAGTGAATGACATCGGCGAGGTCAACATCGACGCCGACCTGATCCAGAAAGGCGGCGTGGTGGGACAGGCCGACTCAAGTCTCGTGCCACTCCAGAACGGTTGCATCTGCTGCACCCTGAAGATGGACCTGGTGGGCCAGATCGACGAGCTCTGCCGGATGAACAAGTTCGACTACATCGTGATCGAGGCGAGCGGGATCTGCGAGCCGGCCCCCATCGCCCAGACAATCTGCTCCATCCCGGGGATGTTCCCGGCCAACTCGAGGGTCAACACCCCGAGGCTCGACGCCATAGTGACCGTCGTCGACGCTCTCCGGATGAAAGAGGAGTTCGCCTCCGGAGAGGCGCTCCGAAGGCCCGACATCGAGGAGGATGACCTCGAGTCGCTTGTCATCCAGCAGATAGAATTCTGCGACATCGTCCTCCTGAACAAGGCCTCGGAGGTCTCCAAGGAGGATCTCGGCGAGTTGAGGACGATAGTGAGGGCTCTCAACACCAGGGCGAGGATCCTCGAGTGCGACTACGGCGATGTCCCTCTCGACTCCATCATCGGGACAGGAATGTTCGATTTCGACAAAGTCGCCACGTCCGCGTCCTGGATCGCGGCTATCGAGGGTGACGAGGAGGAGATCCACAACGAGGAGTCCGGCGAGGCTCTTGAATATAACATCGTCACCCACGTCTATTACCGCCGCCCGGCCATGGACATCAACACCCTGGACTATGTTGTGTCCAGGAAATGGCCCTCCAACATCATCAGGGCCAAAGGAATATGCTATTTCGCCGACGAGCCGGACAAGTGCTACCTGTTCGAGCAGTGCGGATCCCAGAAGTCGATCAAGGAGGCTGGCCTCTGGTTCGCCACTATGCCGGAGGACCGGCTCGAGGAGATGATGCTCCGCGACAAGAACCTTCGCCGCGACTGGGATCCCAAGTACGGGGACAGGATGGAGAAGATAGTGTTCATCGGCCGGGGACTGGATCCCGTCGCGATCGACGAGCTGATGGACTCCTGCCTGGTTGAATAAGGGGAATTAAAAAAGGTCGTTACCTCACGGCAATGACCTTTCCCACTTAATACAAACCTAATTTATGAATAAAACGTAAGATTATCTATCCGCTTAGACTCTATTGCATTTACCTTGCCATACGATGTGCCGATAATGAACTTTTCAACCAAACGGCACTTTTTATCGACAAAAGCAGCAAAATATGACCATGAAGACCCGAAAAATAATCCTTATCCTCCTGACTCTGTCGCTCTGTCTCTCGGCCCAGGCCAGGAGAAAGCCCCTCATCGGGGTGGCTCCGGGCTACAACGGGGCGACGACATCGACTTTGAGCCGCTCCTACACCGACGCGGTCTACCGCGCCGGGGGCATCCCCGTGATCCTCCCCCAGGTCAATAACGCCGAGGCCGCCTCGGAGATCCTGTCCCGACTTGACGGTCTCCTTCTTACCGGCGGCGCCGACATCAATCCCTCCTACTACGGCGAGGATATTCTCAACGAGACAGTCGAGATCGACGCCCACAGGGACACCATCGATGTCCTTTACGCCGAGGCGGCGCTTTCGAGGAAACTCCCGATCATGGCGATTTGCAGAGGTGAGCAACTTTTGAATGTTGTTCTCGGAGGCTCTCTGTATCAAGACCTTCCGTCGCAGAAACCGAGCGAGATCGCCCATCGCCAGAAAGGGGACCTGAGATTCCCCACGCAAATCGTGACTGTCGAGAAAGGCTCCATGCTCAACAAGATCATGGGGGCCGAGACCTTGAGAGTCAATTCCTCGCACCACCAGGCTGTGAAAGTGCCCTCCGACAAGGTAAAGGTCACCGCCCACGCCGAGGACGGGGTCGTCGAGGCCTATGAGAGCGCGGAGAAAGGGCAGTGGATCCTGGCCGTCCAGTTCCATCCCGAGCAACTTGTCAGGGTCGAGAACGGCTGGCTGGCATTGTTCATCGCGTTCGTCAAGGCTTGCCGCTAGATGAGGCGGCTCCTTCCGTTAGTTTTAGTATTCATGGCTTCCGTGTCCGCGGGGGCCGTTTCTCCCGTAAGCCGGGCGGACAGCCTGGCTCAAATATTCAAGAATATTCCTGAGTCCGCCAAGCCCCAGGTCTGGTGGCACTGGATGGACGGGAACGTCTCCAAGGAGGGGATCACGAAGGACATAGAGTGGATGGCCCGAGTCGGGATCGGTGGTTTCCACCAGTTTGACGCCGGGGGGATCGACATGCCAAGGGCGGCCAAGGTGAAACTCCCGTACTTCTCGGACGGGTGGAAGGAGGCTTTCAGGCACGCGATTTCCCTCGCCGACTCCAAAGGGATGGATGTCACCATAGCGAGCGCCCCTGGATGGAGCTCCACCGGTGGCGTGTGGGTGACCCCCGAGGACGCCGTCAAGAAACTCGAGTGGAGGACTGTGGATGTCAGCGGCGGTCAGGTGGACATCGCGCTTCCCGCCTTGTACCGCGTCACGGGTCCCTATCAGGACTTTTTCCAGGGGAACGACAGGGTGGAGATCGAGCCCTACGGGGAGGATCTCTATGTGTTGGCGATGAGAAGGCCCCGCTGCGATCTTTCGATGGAGGAGATGGGCGCGGCTGTCGATGTCTCCGACTCCCTGATAACCGTCAAACTTGACAGGGCGAGAAGGATCAAGTCATTCACCCTCAAGTCCATGAGGATGGGCGGAAGGCCGAGGACCGGGGATCCGGCCGGGCCGAATGTCCTGGAGTGCAGCCGAGACGGGAAGAGTTGGCGGAAAGTCTGTGACGTGTCCTTATCCAGGGTGCCTTACATCACCGAGAACATTAAACCTGTCAAAGCGAGATATTTCCGGGTCAGGGGAGAGGGACTCGAGTCCCTCGAACTGTTCACGATCCGTAAGATCAATCACCACGAGGAGTCCGGCGCTTTCAGCAACGCATTCGATTTCAATAAGTTCCGCACTACTCCCACCAGAGGCCTCCTGAAAGGGAGAGACGCTGTCAAGCCCTCGGACATAATTGACTTGACCGGGAATATGACCCCTGACGGGAGACTGGCTTGCGACCTTCCGGAAGGGAGGTGGAGGATATTCCGCTTCGGCTGGTCCATCACGGGGAAGGTTAACCACCCGGCCTCTCCGGAGGCCACGGGCCTGGAGGTTGACAAACTGGACAAAGAGGCCTGGCTGAGATATTTCCGCCACTATCTTGACCTCTACAAGGAGGCCTCCGGAGGGATGCTCGGGGAGAGGGGGATCCGTTATCTCCTGACCGACAGCTATGAGGCAGGCTCCTTCACCTGGACCCCGACCCTTCCAGATGAGTTCGCCAGGCGCAGGGGCTATGACCTTCTCAAGTGGCTGCCCGTCCTGACAGGTGAGGTAGTGGAGGATTCCGAGGCGAGCGAAGGCTTCCTCTGGGATTGGCGGGAGACTCTGGGGGAGCTTTTCACCGAGAACTATAACAGGATCAGCGAGATACTCTCTGAATATGGCCTCGCGGGCAACTATTGCGAGACCCATGAGGGAGGCAGGGCTTATGCCGGCGACGGCATGGACCCGAAACTCACCGCCACGATCCCGATGGCGGCTATATGGATGGAGAACACCCCGACAGGCTCCGGGATCCCTTCGGCCATCGCTGACATCCGCGAGTCGGCCTCTGCGGCCCACCTGTCAGGCGCGAAACTGGTCGCCGCCGAGTCTTTCTCGGTGAACGGGGACGAGGGGAGAGCCTACACCTATTGCCCCGAGAACATGAAATATGTGGCCGACGTGGCCCTCGCCTCAGGACTGAACAGGTTCGTCATCCACGAGAGCGCCTCCCAGCCTAACGACGCCTATCTGCCTGGCCTTCAGCTGTTTCGCTACGGGCAGTGGCTCCACAGGAACGAGACCTGGGGGGAATACGCCTGGACCCTCATGGACTATCTGGGAAGATCCTCCGCCATGCTCCAGCAGGGGCTCCCGGTGGCCGACATCCTCCTTTATTACGGGGAGGACAGCAACATCACCTCCCTTTACGGTGGCGAGTCTTTCGACCTCCTTCCTCAAGTCCCGGCCGGGCACGAATATGACTTCGCCAACCGCGCCGCTCTCTTTCATTACCTGACCCCCTCGCCGGCCGGGGATGAGCCTTCGCTGAGAAGCCGGGGAGGGATGGACTACAAGGTGCTCTGGCTCGACAAGAACACAGAAACCATGTCCGTCGAGGTTCTCTCGAGAATCAAGGAATACGCCGACGCCGGGATCCGTGTATGCGGTCCCGCCCCGGTCCGCGCCGCGGGTAAAAACGCCGACGCGAGGCTATTCAAGAAGCTTGTGAAAGACATCTGGAGAAGCGGCCGTCCTAATGTCTTCAGTGATCTGGAGGAGGCCCTGGAGGGTATCGAGCCTGATTGCCAGGCTGTCTTCGAGGACTCCGGGCCCGCCGGACCCCGGGAGTTCCGCCATGTCCACAGGTCGCTCGGGGACGGCTCTCACGTCTATTGGGTGAGGAACTTCTCCGGAAGGGACGTGACAGCGAGGATCAGTTTCAGGTCCGGCGGGCCGTGCGCCGCGCTCTTCAACCCGGAGGACGGGGCGATGACCACCCTTAAGACCGAGCTCTTGGAAGGCCTCACTTCCGTGACCCTTCCCATGCTTTCCACCGACGCTTTCTTTGTCGTGTTGACAGACAGCCCCTCTGGATTGCCCGATGACAAGCGAATGGCCAGGAAAGGCAGGCCCGCCGAGACCGTCCTGGAGATAAGCGGCCCCTGGAACCTGTCCTTCAACCAGAAGGGTGGAGGAAGGGCGGAGGAGGTGTTCCCGACCCTCCGCTCCTGGACCGGATCCGGGAACCCAGTCGTCAGGTATTTCTCCGGCACGGCGGTTTACAAGACGACCTTCTGTGTTGATAAAGAGGAATTTGTCCCGGAGGGCGTAATATTCATCGACCTCGGGGAGGTCAAGAACATCGCCGAGGTGTTCGTGAACGGGAAACCTTGCGGGACACTTTGGAAGGCCCCTTTCGTCACCGGGGACATCAGGCATCTCCTCCATCCGGGCGACAACAAGCTCGAGATCAAGGTGACCAATCTCTGGCGCAACCGCATGATAGGTGATGTCCAGCCGGGGGAGACCCATCCCGTGACGGCCATCCGGCGTTTCTACAAAGCTGGGGATCCTCTTCTGCCGTCCGGCCTTTTCGGCCCTGTGGTCATTCGGCGGGAATAGTGTAGCTGTTGTATTCCTTCTCCTTCTCGGCGGCGGCCACCGCTTGCTCCCTGCGCTTTCTCTTGCTCGTGAATATGCTTCTGACGAGTTCCTCGAAGGTGTTGAACTCTTTCTGGTAGGTGACACCCACCCCGTTCCGTTGGGAGTTGTCGAGGAACTTCGTGTAGTCGTCGGCCGAGTGCGAGAACAGGGTGAGCCTCACCTGGCCGGGCTTGTCCAGCTTGATCTCTATGTCGATGTCGCCCACGACGTCGCCCTCGGAGGAGTTCCCGTATTCCCTGTTACCCACGTTGCCGTTGACGATAACCCTGTTGTTGAACAGCTGGGTGGACACCGCCACGTCGAAGATATTCGTCCCGCTGTCGTTGGACTGGTAGTTCAACCCGAAGTCCAGAGGGATGTCCAGCTTCTGCAAGATGCTGTTCAACTGGCCGGCCATGATCTCGGCCAGGTTCGTGTAGAGGGTGGATGTGTTGTTGACGATCCCGGACTGCTCCTCGGGCATGAAACCGCCGGAGATGAGCAGCGAGATGAACTGCCTCTGGACCTTGTCCTCTGTGTTGAGGGCGCTCTCCACCTTTGATTTCGTCGTGGGATCCAGGTCGGGGATGTCGATGGAGAACGCCAGGCGCGGCTCCCTGAGCTTCCCGGATATCCCGATCCCGCAGTTGACCGTCCTTCTGGTCGAGACAGCCGAAGTGTCCGCGATCAAAGTGGCCACCGAGGCCTTTGTGGTGTAGACTCCGTCGATGTCGAGGTCGCTGTCCATCACATCCCCGTTGAAGCGGATCGAGCTGCCCCGCGACAGGGAGAAATCCTTTTGGGCGATGTCCAGGGCGTTGAAGTGGAAGTTGCCGGATTCGAGCGTGTAGTCCCCGTTGATGGTGAACAATCCTCTCTCCGGCCTGACCTCGATGTCGATGGTGCCCTGGCCTCTTCCGCTCAAGGTGTTGCCGGCCGAGCGGTCGATCTCCACGAAGGCCTCCGTCCTTTGGTTGGCCGTCACCCTGATCCTCACCCCGAGATCGTTGCTCTTGCGGCTCTCGGCGACAAGCCGGTTCATCATCACGTCGTAGGGGTCGATGTACACCTCCTTGTACGGCTCCTTGAAGGTCAGGAGGTTGGTGTTGGCGTCGGAGTTGGTGTTGTCTATGGGAATATGCAGGGCCCCGTCCTTGTCGGTCCTCGCGTCGACCTCGATCGTGAGCGCGTTGAACGGGCCTTTGATGGCCACGCCGCCAGTGGCGAACAGATTGCCGTAGATAGCCTGCCCGGCTGAGGCGTGCATGTTTATGGCCTCCATGCGGCTCATGCTGATCCTCGTGTCCATCCGGATGTCCTTAAGATGGTCGAAGAGGACTCCTCCCCGGATCGAGCCGGTGCCGTCATACCTGTCCCTGAGTGAGATCCCGTCGAGATGCACGCCCGAGTTGTCGATCGAGAACGGGCCGTCGGCGTGATAAGGCACATTCGTGAAAGCGACTTTCAGCAACGCGTTCTCCAGCCTTCCACCCTCGCTTGACACCGACATGTTCCCGCCCTTCCCGGCGAGCCTCACTGTCCCGTGGATCTTGCCTCCGACCTCGCTGAACACGGACGAGAGGAAGGGGGAGAGGTAGGCGGCGTCCATCCCGGCCAGGGTCGCGGCCAGGTCGAGATCCTTGCCTCCGGAAGAGTAGCTCCCGTTCACCTCGAAAGTCCTGGCCCCGTTCAACACGTTGCTGGCCAGGATGCCAAGCTTGCCGTCATCCTCCATGGCGCAGTCTAACCACAGCTGCCCGACATCCCTGCCGCCGACTTTGACGGAGTCGCAGTCGACAGCCACCGACAGGCCGGCTTTCTCGCCCCAGGGTGAAATCAGCCTGGCCTGGCCCGTCGCCAGTCCGGCTATCCCGTAGTCCTTGCCCGCGATCAGATTGGCGAGGCTCATGTCGAAACGGTCCAGGTCGATGGTCAGCGAGTCGGCGCTGGTGGTCGAGAAGCCTCCGTCGATCTTGAGCGACTCGTTCCCTGAAGACGCGACGAAGTTGTCTATGCTGATGTCTTTGCCGAGAATGTTGAACTCAGTGGGGGTGACGACCCATTCCCGCCCGCTGAACCAGACGCTTGAGGGCAGAATCTTGCCGTCAAGGGCCAGCCAGCCCTCCCCGTCCCGGAGAAGCTCCCCTGAGAGGTAGATCTCGCCCTTGTCGGTCAGGTCCCCCTCGTTGTCGTAGGAATAGCCTATTCCCGCGTGGTTGTCGCTGGCGTAGAACGAGATGTGGTCATTCTTGAATAGAAGTCCCCCGACCGCCAGCTCTGTGCCGGTCACGGCCCCGTTGAGGCTGCCTCCCTTGTTGTCGAAGGCCAGGTCGAGGTTCCTGAGATAGTTCTTGCCCATCGCTATCCTGGAGGATTTGACGGCCGCCGTCACCTCACCGGTCCGGGAGACGGAGAGACTGGCCTTTGTGCTGTCGGCTATGTAAAGGCCTGGCATCACGAAGGAGAGGAAGTCACGGGCGTCGTGGACATCGACACTGACATCGTACCGGTCGCCGTCCCAGGTCTTGACTGTGTCCTTGCAGATGACAGGGAGTTCCCTCAGCAGGGTCAGGTCCCCCAGATGCCCCGCAATGGCGGTGAAGGGCTTGCTCCCCACGTAGGAAGCGTCAGCGAAGCTGGAGTTAAGGTTGATGCGGTGCAGGCCGTTCCTCGAGTGGGAGGAGATCCTGATGTCGCCTATGTCCTTTCTGCCCAGTGAGTTCTCGAGGTCCAGACCCAGGATGTCAAGATCCCCGATGATGTCCCCGCTGCTGACCCTCATGTAGTTCGCGTCGATCCTGCCGGCCACTTTCGAGACCCCTCTCTTGTCGAGGCCGAGGGCTTGCAGGTCCGCGTAGCCGATGTTGGCGTAGAACTTATAGAGGCCGTTGCTGGTCTTGTCCGAGAGGGTGAATATTCCCTGGAAAAGGAGGTTCAGGTTCGGGTCTGAGCACACGAGACGGCCGTCGAAGGCTTTGTCCGAATAAGTCCCGGCGGCCATGATGTTCGAATACTCGTAGTTCAGGGCCCGAAGCTTGTCGATGAAAAGAGAGTCGATCCTGACACTGGCCCCGTCCTTCCCGAGATGGGCCCCGAGGGAGCTTCTCATGGTGATCTCCCCGATTTTGTCTATTCCCGTGACCCGTCCCAGGTCGAGCCTGTCGGTGACTATTATCCCCGAGAAATCCTTGCCTGACCCCTTGACAATGAGATCCTTCATGTGCAAGTCCGCCCTGAGGCCGCCCATGGACGCCGTCTTGACGTCTCCCTTGACCGCCAGATTGTTGAGCGTTCCTCTCACTGACCCGCTGAAGGTGACCTTCTCCCCGGGAGCGAAGCTCGAGAGGTCCAGTTTGGCGGTCGGGGCGAAGCCTCCGATGAACTTGCCGAGCCCGGCGGAAGTGAAAGACAGGTGGTCCGAGTCGAATCCGAGCAGGGTCGATTGAATGTCGGGAAGCCCGGTGATCCTTCCGGCCAATGAGCCGGACACCCCGCTTCCGCTCTCCGTGAAAACCAGCCTGTCGACCCCCAGATCGGTCACAGTCCCGTCGACGCGCGCCTTTTCCAGATAGATATTCACGTCCATCGGCTCCAGGGCGGCGGCGAAGTAGGACAGGCTCTTGAAACTGACAAGGCTTGACCGGATGTCCCCGGTGAGCCTCACCTCATCGAGGAAAGCGCTGAAAGCTTTGGGGTCCTTGAAACTCATGGAGAACTCGTCCATGATGATGTCTGACCAGGGGTCGGTCAGCCTCAAGTCCTCGACCAGGGCTTTCCCTCCGCCGACAGTGGCCTTGCCGGTCAGGGAGGAGATGACGTAGCCGCTCTTCTCCGCCGCCTCCAGCCTCTCCACCTCGCCTTTCATTAGGCCGTCGGCCAGCTCCAGCCCCCGGGCCTCCAGCTCTCGGACATTGATGTCCAGGTCATTCCAGTCGATCCCGTTCCCCTTGTGTGGTTTCGGGTTCTTGAGGTTGACGAGCCGGAACGTGAAATCCTCGACGATCACCTTGCGGGCGTCGAATACCTTCCCCATCTCCTTCTTCTCGGCGTCCTCCTTGGGATAGAGTTTGAAAACACGCTGCAGGTTAGTGCCTTCAGGCTCGGTGACCAGGGTGAACGCCGCTCCGTTCACGGTGACCCTGCTCAAGTGGATCCCCTCTTTGTGGAACAATCCCTTCAGGGAGAAGGAGGCCATGATCGAGCCCGCCCGGGCCATGGTGTCGAGAACCTCGCCCCCGGCGGTAGTCAGGGGACTGCCGTCGATGATCCGGACATCCCTAAGGACGACGGCGTTGAAAGGCTTGAGATGGACTCTGGAGAACTCTATCCTCCCGTCGATCTTCTTCTCAAGGGAGGCGGCGACCTTCCTCGCGATGAAGGTCTGCGCCATGGGGGTCTGGAGGAGCATCCACGCGGCGAACAGCGTGGCGGCCAGCGCCACCAGGACTTTCCAGATTATCTTGAGTGCCTTTCTCACAATCTACAAATATACCAAATTACTTTAACATGATTTTCCTCAACTTTCATTAAATTCGCGTTACCTTTACAAAAGTCTTTGAATAGCATGGCGGATTATATTCTCGGGATCGAATCGAGTTGCGACGACACTTCGGCCGCCGTGTTGAGGGACGGATTCCTTCTCTCCAACGTGATAGCGAGCCAGCAAGTCCACAAGGATTTCGGCGGTGTCGTCCCTGAACTGGCCTCCAGGGCTCACGAGCAGAACATTGTCCCTGTCGTCAGCCAGGCCCTCGAGAAAGCCGGTATCAAGGCCTCGGACCTGACCGCCATCGCTTTCACCCGCGGGCCCGGACTCTTGGGATCCCTTCTGGTCGGCACCTCCTTCGCCAAGGCCATGGGAATAGCCCTTGACATCCCGATCATCATGGTCAACCATCTCCAGGGGCACATCCTGGCCGGATTCGTGGACCAGGAGGGAAAGGAGAACCGCCATCCCGCCTTCCCTTATCTCTGCCTGCTTGTCTCGGGCGGCAACTCGCAGATAGTCAGGGTCGACAGCCCCCTCGAGTACACCATTCTCGGGCAGACCATCGACGACGCGGTCGGCGAGGCCTTCGACAAGTGCTCCAAGATGATGGGCCTGGGTTATCCCGGAGGCCCTGTGATCGACCGTCTCGCCAAGGAGGGCGACCCCGGGCGTTTCCGGTTCGCGAAGCCCCATATTCCCGGACTGGACTACAGTTTCAGCGGGGTGAAGACCTCCCTCCTGTACTTCGTGAGGGACGAGATGGCCAAGGATCCTCTCTTCATAGAGAAGAACAAGGAGGACATCTGCGCAAGTTTCCAGAAGACCCTGGTGGACATCCTGATGGACAAGCTCGTCAAGGCCGTCCGGCAGACCGGGATCAAGGAGGTCACCATAGGTGGCGGGGTCTCCGCCAACAGCGGCCTGCGCTCGCGGGTGGAGGCCGAGGGAAAGAAGAGGGGCTGGAACGTCTATCTCCCGGAGTTCAAATTCACGACCGACAACGCCGCCATGATCGCCGTGGCGGGATGGTTCCGCCACCAGGCTGGCGAGAGGACTCCGCTGGACGTGGCGCCAGTGTCAAGAATAGCTGATTATTAATAATTTAGAATATGATAGAGTTTGAAATGACCGGCCGTGTGGGCCGTGACCTAAGACCGGATGACGTGAGGATCGTGGCCGCGAGGGAGATGAACCTGAGGGGGAACGCCGTGATCAATGTGATCGATCCCACCAAGTCCTACCAGCCCACATTCCCCGGCGCGGTGGCCACCTGCGTGATAGCCCGCCGCTCGATAGACGCCAGGAACGATGTCATCTACCGCTACAAGATAGAGGCTTACAACCACCGCTTCGAGTCTTATGTCCCCTACGAGACCCCCGAGTACAAGGATGTCTCCGAGGCTGAGCCAGTGATCATCGTGGGAGCCGGCCCGGCGGGGATATTCGCCGCCCTGAAGCTCCTGACCCTCGGCTACAAGCCGGTGATTCTCGAGAGGGGGAAGAATGTCCGCGACCGCAAGTTCGACATGGCCCGCCTCACGAGGGAGGGCGTCCTCGACCCTGACTCGAACTATTGCTACGGTGAGGGCGGAGCCGGCGCGTTCTCCGACGGGAAACTTTACACCAGGTCCTCCAAACGCGGTGACATCAAGGAGGTTCTCCGCCAGTTCGTGGACTTCGGAGCCAATCCCCAGATCCTGATCGACGCCCATCCTCACATCGGCACTGACCGCCTCCCGAAGATAGTGGAGAACATCAGGATGACCATCGAGTCCAGGGGTGGTGAGTATCATTTCGGTACTAAGGTGACTTCTTTCAAAAGGAACAAAGACGGGCTCATCGAGGTTAAAGCCCTTGACAGCGAGCATCCCACCAAGACAGGAAAGGCCAAGGCCGTGAAATACTCCGCCCGCAAGGTCATTCTCGCCACCGGCCATTCCGCGAGGGACATCTACGAGGCCGTCGCCGCGGCCGGTTGCGCCCTGGAGCCCAAGGGATTCGCCATGGGTGTCCGGGTGGAACACACCCAGGCCCTGATCAACGAGGCCCGCTACCACGGACAGTGGGAGCCGGGGATGCCCGCCGCCGAATATTCATTCGCCCAGCAGGTGGACGAGAGGGGAGTGTTCTCATTCTGCATGTGTCCCGGCGGTGTCCTGGTCCCCTCGGCCACGGAGCCTGAGACCATCGTGATGAACGGGATGTCCAACTCGGCGCGCAGCGGCAAGTACGCCAACGCCGGGGTGGTGGTCCAGATCGAGCCTGAGGACGTGCCTGAGGAATATTCCCAGGCCGGGCCCTTCAAGGGTCTTGACTTCCAGAAGGCTGTCGAGAGGAAGATGTGGGAATATTCCCACACGCGCTCGGACAACCCGATGGCCGCGCCCGCCCAGAGGATGATAGATTTCTGCAACGGGGTCGTCTCAGAGAGTCTCCCCGAGACTTCCTATAAGCCAGGAGTGGTTTCCGCCCCGCTTCACGCCCTGCTCCCCGAGTTCGTCTCCTCGAGGCTCGCGAAGGCCTTCCCCGAGGTTAACAAGCATTCGATCAGGGGATTCTTCACCAACGAGGCTCTTCTCGTGGGGGTGGAGTCGAGGACCTCGTCTCCCGTCAGGATCCCCAGGGATCCCGAGACCCTTGAGTGCGAGGCCTTCCCGGGACTCCTGCCTTGCGGTGAGGGCGCCGGGTACTCCGGAGGCATAGTCTCCTCAGCCATCGACGGCATCAACTGCGCCGTCGCCGCCGTCCGTTCCCTCTCCGCCCCTGTCCCCCCGGTTCCTGAGCCGGTCGAAGGGCCGTCGCTTCCGCAAGCAGACAAACCTGAGTAGTGATGTCCGACGATAAACCCTCGGTCCACGCTGGTTTCCCGTCCCCGGCGCAGGACTACATGAACACCTTCATAGACCTCGACAAGGAGCTGGTACGCCACCCCGCGGCCACCTTCTACGCCCGGGTCGTGGGGGACTCGATGATAGACGCCGGAGTGGACGAGGGCGACGTCCTTGTCGTCGACAAGTCACTGGAGCCCCGCGAGGGAGACATGGCCGTCTGCTTCATCGACGGCGAGTTCGCCCTTAAATTCATATCTTTCAAGGAACCCCAGGCCGCGGGGAAGCCGAGGAAATCCTCCAGACCCGGAGTGTCGTACGACATCCTGGAGCGGAAGATGATGTGGCTACTGCCGGCCAACGAGAAATATCCACCGATAGAAGTGACTGAGTCAAACGACTTTACCGTCTGGGGAGTCGTGACTTACGTGATAAAGAAAGTGTGTACGCGCTTGTAGACTGCAACAACTTTTTCGTCTCGTGCGAGCGCGCTTTCCAGCCAGGGCTGGAAGGCAGGCCTGTCGTCGTGCTTTCCAACAACGACGGGTGTGTCGTGGCCCGGAGCAACGAGAGCAAGGAGATGGGCATCAAGATGGGCACCCCTTTCTTCAAGGTGAAACACCTTGTGGACCAGGGGAAACTGGTTGTCCGCTCCTCGAACTACACCCTGTACGGGGACCTTTCGGCGAGGGTGATGTCACTTCTGGCCGAGGTCGCCCCGAAGCTCGAGGTCTATTCCATCGACGAGGCCTTCATGAATATGGACGGGGTTCGTGACTCCGAACTCCGCGGCGTCTGCTCGGCCCTCATCAAGAAGATCCGGCGCTGGACCGGGATCCCGGTGAGCATAGGGATAGCCAACACCAAGACCCTCGGGAAAGTGGCGAACCATTTCGCGAAGAGATACAAAGGTTATCGCGGAGTCTGCGTCATCGACACTCCCCAGAAGATGCGGAAGGCGTTGTCCCTCACGCCTATAGGTGATGTCTGGGGAATAGGTTGGAGGGGGGCTCCCAAACTCGAGGCCGCCGGGGTCAAGACCGCTCTCGACTTCGTGGAGAGACCCCTCGAGTGGGTCCGCGGCCGCATGGGTGTGACCGGGGTGCGGACCTGGTCCGAGCTCCAGGGAATCCGCATGGTGGAGGACGAGAAGGAGGAGAAGCGCAAGTCTATCTGCACTTCCAGGTCGTTCGCCGACATGATAACCGACATCGATGAGCTCACCTTGAGAGTCTCCGACTTCGCCGGGAAGTGCGCCGAGAAACTCCGCAAGGACGGCACCGCGGCGCAGACTGTCGGCGTGTTCATCCACACCAACCGTTTCCGGGAGGATCTTGAGCAGTACTACCCGATGGCCAGCGTCCGACTGGACGTGCCGGCCAGCAGCACCCCGGAGATCATCGCCGCCGCCCTCAAGGTGCTGAGGATGGTCTACCGTTTCGGTTTCGAGTACAAGAGGGCCGGGGTCATAGTCACCGACATAGTCGACTCGGACTCGATCCAGCAGACCTTGTTCGGTTTCGACAGTGATTCCAGGGACAGGGACGACCGGATCTCTCGTGTGATGGATATAGTCAACTCTGCGGGGAAGAACACCCTCCGGCTCGCCACCCAGCGGGGCGGCCACTATGCCGACGGCATCCGCAGGGAGTTCTGCTCAGGACTCTACACCACCTCTTGGAATGAATTGATACAAGTAAGATAATATATTAATAATCAATAAATATGAATAGAGCAGCCCGTTTTATCCTCTGTCTCGCCGCGGCCGTGGCCGCCGTCTCATGCGGACAGTCTTTCGAGACCTATGACCTTAAGTGCGAGGGCCTGACCGAGCCTCTCGGGATAGATTCCACCCTCCCGCACTTCAGCTGGAAAATCAATTCTTCCGAGTCCATGGAGCAGGTCGCCTACGAGATCCAGGTCGCCGGTTCCAAGAAGGCCCTGACCTCCGGGGAGGCCGACCTCTGGTCGACCGGGAAGGTGCTTTCCTCCGACCAGGTCATGGTGCCTTACGAGGGGGCGACCCTCTCTTCACGCCAGCAATGCTGGTGGAGGGTAAGGGTCTGGAAATCAGAAGATGAGGTCTCCTCATGGAGCTCGCCCCGGCGCTTCGGCGTCGGGATCGTCGGGGACGACTCCCTCAAGGGAGACTACATCGGCGCGCTCCCCGGCGAGGGCCGCTCGCCGTTATTGAGAAAGAGGTTCGATCTCTCCGCGAAACCCCCAATGGCCATCCTCCATGTCAATTCTCTGGGTTACCACGAGGTCTACGTCAACGGCGAGAAGGTCTCCGAGGCCGTTCTCAACCCCGCGGTCTCCCAGCTCGACAAGAGGTCGCTCATCGTGACTTACGATGTTTCTCCCATGCTCAGGAAAGGAGCCAACGAGATAGTCCTCTGGACAAGCTCGGGCTGGTACAAGCCCCGCACCTTCGGCGCCGTCTATGAGGGGCCGCTCGTGAAAGCCGAGTTGGACTCTGTCTCCCCCGAGGGGATAGTACCGCTGGTCTTCACGGACTCCTCATGGGAGGGTGCCTGGAGCGGCTACCGGGACTACGACACCTGGAGGGACTGGCATTTCGGAGGCGAGGCGATCGACTCCCGGGTCGTCCCTGCCTCCCTTGAGGCCAAGGCCCTCGACGCCCTGGCCTGGGGGCCTGTGGATGTGGTTGATATTCAAGGAATAAAGGCCACTCCGATGATGTGCGAGCCATGCGTGCCGCAGGAGATCTTCCAGGCTGTCAGCGTCACCCCTTACGGGGAGGACGGCGGCTGGCTGGTGGATTTCGGCCGCGTCATGAACGGAATGCTGGACATCACCCTTCCGGCCATGCCCGAGGGCCATCAAACCGTGGCCTCTTTCGCTGATTATGTCAATCCTGAGGGCAAGGCCGAGACCGTCAGCAAGAACTATTACATCTCCTCCGGGGCCGCCGCCGGGGACCGCTTCGCCAACAAGTTCAACCACCACGTCTTCCGCTATGTCATCCTTGACAGCCTTTCAACGGCCCCGAGGCCCGAGGACATCAAGGCTGTCAGGATGAGGACTGATTACCGGAGAGTCTCGAGTTTCGACTCCTCGGACGAGGACCTTGACAAGATCCACGACATGGTGGCTTACACCCTTGAGAACCTCGCCTTCGACGGCTACATGGTGGATTGCGCCAACATCGAGCGCCTCGGCTACGGCGGCGACGGCAACGCCTCCGCCCTGACTTTCCAGACCATGTTCGACGCCTCGCCCCTCTACATCAACTGGCTCCTGGCCTGGAATGACGTGATAAGGGAAGACGGAGGCCTGCCCCACACCGCTCCCAGCCCGCAGAGGGCGGGAGGCGGCCCGTATTGGTGCGGCTTCATCGTCCAGGCCCCTTGGAGAACCTACATGAGTTACGGCGACTCCCGGCTTCTCCAGAGGTGTTACCCCGAGATGAGGCATTGGCTTGACTATGTCGACGCCTACACCGTGGACGGGCTTCTGAAGAGGTGGCCTGACACCGGGTACAGGTCATGGTACCTTGGCGACTGGGCCGCCCCGGAAGGAGTGGATGTGACTGACCCTGAGTCGGTTGACCTTGTCAACAACTGCTCGCTGTGCCAGGTCTACAAAGAGTTGGAGGTCATCGCCGGGATTGTCGGTCACCCTGAGGACGCGGCCGCTTACAAGGCCCGTTATGAGGCCCTCGCCCAGCGGATCAACGAGACCTTCTACCATCCCGATGAGAGTGTCTACGGAAGCGGCTCGCAACTTGACATGGTCTATCCCATGCTGGTCGGGATAGTCCCCGCCGACATCCAGGGACAGGTCCGGGACAAACTGTTCGAGAGGACTGAGAACGAATATGAAGGGCATCTGAAGACCGGTCTGGTCGGTATCCCCATCATCACCGAATGGGCCACCCTCGCCGGTGAGGCAGACTGGCTCTACGGGATGCTTAAACAGAGAAGCTATCCCGGCTATCTCTACATGATCGACAACGGCGCCACCGGCACCTGGGAGCATTGGGACGCTGACCGCAGCCGCCTGCACAACTGTTTCAACGGAATAGGGAGCTGGTTCTACCAGGCCCTCGGCGGGATCATCCCCGATGAGCCCGGTTTCAGGCATGTGATCATCGATCCTCAGATCCCCGAGGGATTGGAGAGCGTATCCGTCACCCAAGGCACGCCGTACGGCCCGATCGTCGTCCGGAGGGACGGGCGGAAACTCCACTTCGAGCTGCCCGTTGGAATCCGCGCCACAGTCGGGGGCGTGGAATACTCATGCGGCTCGCATGAGGTCGCGTTATAGGGAGCGGGTAGATCAGCCGATAGCTTTCAGGATGCAGTCGACGGCCTCGTCCTCGGTGAGGTAGTCGGTGTTGAGGACAAGGTCGTAGTTCCGCAGGTCATAACGGCTTGTGGAGGTGAACTTCTGGATGTAGTTCTCCCTGGCCTTGTCCACATAGTCAATCACCTCCTCAGCCTCTTCCTTGGAGATCTTCTGGCGGCTCATGACCCTCGCTATCCTGTTGGGACGGGAGGCGTGAACATAAACGTCAAACTTGTTCGGGTGGTCTTTCAGCACGAAGAACCCGGAACGGCCGGCGATCACGCATGAGGACTCCTCGGCGAGGGAGATAAGGATCTGCTTCTCGCAAGCGAAGATCTCGTCGGAAGTCACGGGCTGGGGATATTCCATGCCTTTGGGGATGAATACGTCGGAGCCGAACTCAGGGGAGACTCTCGAGAACAGGTCCTCGACCCAGTTACGCTTCTTGCCCTTGATACTCTCGATCTCACCCTCGTTGAGGTTGAACATATTCATGAGTTCCTTGATGAGTCGCTTGTCGCAATAGCGCACGCCGAGTCTCTCGGCGAGTTTCCTTCCGATTGTCCTTCCGCCGGAACCGACTTCACGGCTGATGGTGATAACAAATTTGTCGTTAGTGTTCATGTAGAGTTTCTTTTTGGCGAATTTAATAAAAAAGCCGATAAATATTGAATGGTTTTTTCGTATATTTACTCGTTGTACCCTCTAAGCTCATAACAATAACACTGGATATTATGCTTAACAGAAGAGATTTCCTGAAGTCCATGGCGGTGGCTTCCGCCGGCATGGCCCTGACGCCCGGAGAGATCCTGGCCAAGGAAAGTTTAGCCGGCGGGCTCACGAAAGCCAAACCCCGCGGCGAGAAGGTTAAGATCGCTTTCGTCGGAATCGGCAACAGGGGAGAGCAGATCATCGGTGATTTCACAAAGACCGGGATGATCGATGTCGTGGCCCTCTGCGACGTTGACATCGACGGGCCTCAGTGCAAGAAGGTCCTCGGCATGTACCCGAAGGCCAAGAGGTTCCGTGACTATCGCCAGATGTTCGACAAATGCGGGAACGAGTTTGACGCCGTCGCCGCCGCGATCCCGGACCACTCGCATTTCCCGATCGCCATGCTCGCCATGAACCAGGGCAAGCACATCTACCTCGAGAAACCGATGTGCCGCACCTTCCATGAGGCCGAGCTGATGATGGCCGCCGCGAGACGCAATCCCAACCTCGCCACCCAAGTGGGTAACCAGGGACACTCGGACGCCAATTATTTCCAGTTCAAGGCCTGGCTCGACGCAGGCATCATCAAGGATGTCACCGCTGTCACGGCCCACATGAACAACTCCCGCCGCTGGCACAACTTCGACGCCAAGAAGATGTACAAGATGCCGGTCCAGCAGTCGATCCCCAGAGGCATGGACTGGGACACCTGGCTCGGTGTGACTCCTTACCACGACTTCAACGAGAAGTACCACCAGGGTGACTGGCGTTGCTGGTATGACTTCGGAATGGGCTGCCTCGGCGACTGGGGCGCTCATATTCTCGACACTGTCCATGAGTTCCTAGAGCTCGGTCTCCCGTACGAGGTCAGCATGCTCTACGAGAACGGCCACAACGACTATTTCTACCCTTATTCATCGACGATCCTCTTCCGCTTCCCTCAGAGGAACGGGATGCCTCCGGTGGACGTGACATGGTACGACGGTCTGGACAACCTTCCCCCGATCCCGAAGGGATATGGCGGCGGAGTCTCGACAGCCGATGTGCCGGCCTCCAACCAGAACGACGGTCCCGTCGCCAAGCTGTCCCCCGGTAAGATCATCTATTCCAAGGACTTGATCTTCAAGGGCGGAAGCCACGGCTCGACCCTCAGCATCATCCCCGAGGAGGCCGCCAAGGACATGGCCGACAAACTCCCCGAGGTCCCCAAGAGCCCGTCTAACCATTTCGAGAACTTCCTGCTCGCCTGCCAGGGCATCGAGAAGACGAGGTCTCCTTTCGAGATCAACGGTGTCCTCTCGCAGGTGTTCTGCCTCGGCGTTATCGCCCAGAGGCTCAACGCCAAGCTCTATTTCGATCCCAGGATAAAGCAGTTCACCAACAACGACTTCGCCAACGCCATGCTGGTCGGTCAGCCGCCTCGCAGGGGTTGGGAACAGTTCTACAAGATGTAATTTACTGAATATGAGAAAGTCAATATTCGCCCTGATGGCCCTGGCGCTCTGCCTCTCCGCCTGCGGCTCCAAGGACTCTTCCACTGACAACACCCTGACTTCCAAGGAGAAGAAAGAGGGATGGGCCCTCCTCTGGGACGGCAAGACGACCGAGGGCTGGAGGGGAGCCAAGCTCGACGCTTTCCCCGAGAAGGGATGGACCATCGAGGACGGCGTGCTGAAAGTCGAGGCCGGCAACGGCGGCGAGTCCACCAATGGCGGCGACATCATCACCACCCGTCTTTACAAGAATTTCATCCTTAAGGTGGACTTCAAGATCACCGAGGGGGCCAACAGCGGTATCAAGTATTTCGTCGATCCCACCCTGAACAAGGGAACCGGCTCTGCGATCGGCTGCGAGTTCCAGGTCCTCGACGACCTGAGGCATCCCGACGCCAAGCTCGGCGTCAAGGGCAACAGGACCCTCGGCTCGCTCTACGACCTGATCCCCGCCTCGGAGGACAAGCCTTTCGACATCAACTCCTGGAACACCGCTATGGTGGTGGTTCAGGGCAACCATGTCGAGCACTGGCTCAACGGGGTTAAACTCCTTGAATATGAAAGGAATAACCAGGAGTGGAACGCCCTCGTGGCCTACAGCAAGTACAAGGATTGGCCTAATTTCGGCAACTACGAGGAGGGCTACATCCTGCTTCAGGACCACGGCGACGAGGTCTGGTACAAGAACATCAAGATCAAAGAGTTGAAATAATGGCGGGAAGAAGGGATTTCCTGAAGTCCATGGCCGCTGTGTCGGCGGGCGTGGCGCTCTCTCCCGTCGAGATTTTCGCTAAAGGCACTCCTCCGGACGAGACGGCTCTTCCGGAGGAGCCTTTTGTTCCGGCCTCCGCGCCGGCTGACGGGAACGATGAGCTCTTGAACAAGATAAGACAGGCTCGCTATGTGGCCTCTCCGGCCTCGGTGAAGACCGCGTCGCTCGGGATCCTGCACTATTCCGACATCCACGGCGACGACATCTCCGTCGCGAGGATCCATGAGGCTATCCGGAAATATTCCCCCTACATCGACGCCGTGCTGAACACCGGCGACGCCGCCCTTTACTACGCTGAAGGGACCGAGGACTATCCCCACGGCGCCAAATGGTGGAGGGGAACGGGCCTCGCCGAGAAGTCTCTTTTCGTTCTCGGCAACCACGACGGTGCTGAGAAATCAGACGCCAAGGGGCATCTTGAGGGCTCTGCCGACTGGGATTTCAAAGGCAAGGAGTGGGTTTTCGACACCTATTTCGCGGACTATGTGAAGGGACTCGGTTGCGTCATGCCCGAGGGATATGACCGCCCCGGTAGCCCTTATTACAAATCCTGCTTCTGGCATAAGGATTTCGAGGCCGCCAAGATCAGGCTCATCGGCCTGGACTGCATGCATTTCAATGATTCCCAGCGCCATGTCACGGGGGAGCAGGAGGAATGGCTGGAGAAGAGGCTGGCTGAGACCTTGGAGAAGGGGAGTCCCGTCAAGGGCTATTCAGTCATCGTCTCGACCCACTATCCCCTGGATGATTTCAAGGGCGACGACGAGAGGTGGGACGAGGCCTCCCATCGTTACGTCTATAACGACAGCCCCTCCGGCGGCCGTGTGATGAACCGCAGGACCAGCGACGTGACCTCCTTCCACACCCCGGACGTTGTCTCCTATGAGGCCAACAAGCGTTTCTCCCTGAGGGAGAGGAAGTTGGATCTCTCGGAGAAGTTCGGCTATGTCTCCGGCGAGGCTAACCCGCTGGCGGACATCGTGAAGAGATGGGTGGACAAGGGTGGAAAGTTCGTGGCCTGGCTCGCCGGTCATTGCCACAAGGACATGCTCTACTATCCCTCCAAGTATCCTGACCTCCTCTGCGTCGTCGTGGACCAGGCGGGGAACCTGAGGGGGAACAACCTGACCGACAGGGGAGAGGACCTGGACGCCCGGTTCTGCGCCAACTTCTACAGCGTGGACACGCAGAACGGTCTGTTCAAGATAGTGAGGCTGGGCCTGCCGATGAACAAGTACCTGATCCGGAAGGACGTCCTCTGCTACGACTACAAAAACAAGAAGGTTGTCCACGAATAGGACAACCTTCTTGTTTTCAAATATTCCCGGAATACTATTTCTTCTCGGACCCGCCAAGGATCTCCCTGACTTTGAGGGGAACGTTGGTGGTGATGCAATCGACCCCAAGGCCGATCATCTCCTTGATGACCTCGTCCTTGTCGACCGTCCAGACATTGACGCTCATCTTGTTGGCGTGCGCCCTCGTGACCCAGTCAGGGTCGCTCTGGAAGCGGCTGTAGTGGTAGTCGATGCCGTTGACTCCCTTGGCGAGAACCTCCTCCGGGGTCTTGTCCCTCTCCAGGTACTGGACCGTGAAACCGGGGCATAGGGCCGCGACCCTCTCGCAGATATTCATGCTGAAGGAGATGAATATCACCTTCTTGGGGTCGAGGAGGTTGTGGGCTTTCAGGGCCTCGACACTCCTGTCGACCATGTAGTCCTCATGGGCCTTGTCAAGCTGGGCCTTGAGCTCGAAGACAAGGACGGTGCCTCCCTTTTCTCCCTGGGTCAGGTACTCGTCGAGGGTGGGCAGTTTCTCCCCGTTCTTGAGGCGGTAGTCCTTGAAGTCGGCGTAGTCGTGGGTCTGGATGTCCACACCTTTGATGTGCCTGTCGTGGTGGACCACAAGCACGAGGTCGGAGGTCATGTGGACATCGAACTCGCTGCCCCAGAAGTGGTTCTGCTGGGCGAGCTCGAGAGCCTTGATGGAGTTCTCGGCGAATCCGGCCTCCTCGCAGTTCCAGAAGCCCCTGTGTGCGGTGACGGCCACTTTTGGTGAGCAAGACGCGGCAAGCGCGACGATGGCGGCGGCGATGGCCGCGATTCTGATTGATCTGGGCATATCAGTTGAGTTATTAGTTTCCTCGTGTCAGACTACACAAATATAGCGAAAAATGGTTATTTTTGTAATCTATGAATAATAGAATCGAACAAAACATTTAATGATATGGTAAAAGTCAATTTGGGAGGCTGCGGTTCCTTTGTCAAAGACGCGGATTACAAGGTTTATGTCGGTAAGGCCCTTGAGGCCCTTGAGGTGTTGGAAAGCGGAAGCGGCGCCGGGAATGATTTCCTGGGCTGGAAGCATCTTCCCTCGGAGACTCCCGAGTCCCTGATAGCGGAGTGCGAGGCTGTCCGTGACTGTTGGAAAGCCAAGGGGGTTGACCTCGTTGTGGTGATCGGCATCGGCGGATCCTATCTCGGCGCCCGCTGTGCGATAGAGGCCCTCTCTCACAATTTCGCCAAACAACTTCGCCGCCCTTCGACAGGCTCAGGGGCCGTGGACGCCCCTGAGGTGGTCTTCGCCGGGAACAACCTCTCCGAGGAGTATCTGGCCGAGCTGATGGACCTTGTGGCTGAGAGGAACGCCGCCACGGTGGTCATCTCAAAGTCCGGCACCACGACCGAGCCCGCCGTGGCTTTCAGGGTCGTCAAGGAACACCTCGAGAAGACCTATGCTGACGCCTCCGAGAGGATAGTCGCCATCACCGACGCCAGGAAGGGCGCCCTCAAGACCCTCGCCACCCAGGAAGGCTACAAGACTTTCGTGGTTCCGGACAATGTGGGCGGACGCTATTCGGTCCTGACCCCTGTGGGCCTTCTGCCCATCGTTCTCGCCGGATTCGACGTGAGGGCCATGCTCGCCGGGGCAAAGGAGATGGAGGCCGCCTGCGCGGAGAAGTCAGAGGCCAATCCCGCTGTCATGTACGCCGCGATGAGGAACCTCCTCTATTCAGAGCTCGGCAAGAAGGTCGAGATCCTCGTGTCCTACAATCCCAAGCTCCAGTACCTCGGGGAGTGGTGGAAGCAGCTCTACGGCGAGTCCGAGGGCAAGGATCTCAAGGGAATATTCCCCGCCTCCGTCAACTTCACCACCGACCTCCACTCCATGGGTCAGTTCATCCAGGAGGGCGAGAGGATCATGTTCGAGACAGTGGTGAATGTCGAGAAGAGCAACCGCTCGGTCGTCATCGGCTCCGATCCCCAGAATCTCGACCAGCTCAACTATCTCGCCGGCAGCCATGTCGAGCATTGCAACGCCATGGCCCAGCTCGGCACCAAGCTCGCCCACATTGACGGCGGTGTGCCCCAGCTCGAGGTCTCGGTCGAGAATCTCTCCGAGTTCAACCTCGGAGGCTTGTTCCAGTTCTTCGAGTACGCTTGCGGGATCAGCGCTTATGTGCTGGGAATCAATCCTTTCAACCAGCCCGGAGTCGAGGCCTACAAGAAGAACATGTTCGCTCTTCTCGAGAAGCCCGGCTACGAGGAGATGACCAAGGCGATCAAGGAAAGACTCTAGGAGATGGATTGCGAGCGTAAATTCCAGGAGACCTACAGGAGGGATCCGGAAGGAGTGTCCTTCTGCCCCTACCGTGTCTGCCCGATTGGCGCCCATTCCGACCACCAGCTCGGGAAGATCACCGGTTTCGCCATCGACAAGGGGATCCACATCGCATATTCGGCCAAGCGTAACGGTGTGGTCGAGCTGTCCTCTCTCCAGTTCGAGAAAAGGGCCCAGTGGCATGTCAGGGCGGTTCCCGAGGAGAAGCAGAACGACTGGGCGGATCACCTCCGCGGGGCCACGAGGGAACTTGCCCAGGTCTATCCGCTCCAGGTCGGCCTGAGCGGGGTGATCGAGGGCACTCTCCCGATCGGCGGGCTCTCCTCGTCGGCGGCTGTGATCATCTCCTTCATGAAGGCGCTGTGTGTGGTCAACGGCCTGCATCTCGAGGACATGGAGCTGATCAATATGGCCAAGGCGGCGGAGAATAACTATGTCGGGGTCTCCTGCGGCAAGCTTGACCAGAGCTGCGAGGTCTTCTCCCGTAAGGATCACCTCCTCTATCTGGACACCAGGGACGATTCCTATGAGTTGATCCCCGCGTCCCCGGCGATGAAGCCTTACGAGATAGCCATATTCTTCAGCGGTGTGGAGAGAAGCCTTGCCGGGACCAAGTTCAACATGAGGGTGGACGAGTGCAAGAGCGCCGCCTACGCCCTTAAGGCATATTCCGGGATGGAGTACGGCAAGTTCCCCGACACTTACCTTCGGGATGTCCCCAGGGAGGTTTACGAGGCCTTCAAGGATTGTCTTCCGGATAACTGGCGCAAGCGGGCCGAGCATTGGTTCACCGAGTTCGATCGCGTCCAGAAGGGAGCCGAGGCCTGGAGGAGGGGAGACATCGAGGAGTTCGGAAGGCTCAGTTTCGAGAGCGGCCGCTCCTCGATCGAGAACTACGAGACGGGCTCCCCAGAGTTGAAGAGGATTTACGACATAATGACCAGGACCGACGGTGTCTACGGCGGCAGGTTCAGCGGGGCTGGTTTCAAAGGCTGTTGCATGGCCTTGATTGATCCGGCTTACCGCGAAAGCATATTCGAGAAAGTCGAGAGGGAGTACCTCGAGGAGTTCCCGGAGCTCAGGGGCCGCTACTCGGCCTATGTCTGCCACAGCGCCGACGGAGTGAGAATATAACACTAAAGCGATGAGATGCCTTATCCTGGCGGCCGGTTACGCCACGAGGCTGCGACCGCTTACAGACAATTTCCCGAAACCCCTGCTGGAAGTCGGCGGGAAACCTATTCTAGACTGGCTCGTCGAGGACATCTCGGCGAGCGGGAAGGTGGACGGTTTCGCCGTGATCACCAACCACAGATTTGCCCGGATTTTCGAAGAGTGGGCCGCCGGACGCCCTGAGGACATAACTGTCCTGGACGACGGCACGTCCACCAACGAGACCCGTCTCGGGGCCGTGAGGGACATCATGTTCGCCGTGGACGCTCTCTCCCTGGACGAGGACCTGCTCGTGATCGCCGGTGATAACCTGCTGGATTTCAGCCTGGGAGCTTTCATCGACTATTCCCTCGGGAAAGGCACCTCCTGCGTGATGAGGTACTTTGAGCCATCCGTGGAGCGGCTCCGCAAGTGCGGAGTCCTGGAGATAGACGAGGACGGGCTGATACTCGGGATGGAGGAGAAACCCTCCGAGCCGAAGTCCAACTGGTGCTGTCCCCCGTTCTATTATTACACCCGCTCCGACGCCGCCCTGATCCCTGAGGCGATCGCCTCCGGTTGCGGGACAGACGCCCCGGGAAGTCTTGTGGCCTGGATCTCCGCCAAGTCGCCTGTCCATGCCATGGAGATGCCCGGAAGGCGCCATGACATAGGCAGCCTCGAGAGTTACATGGCCGCCCGTGATTTTTTCGGTAAGAATATAACAATCCAATGATATGAGACGTTTTCTGACCCTGTTTTCCCTCCTGTGGGCTGTCGGGCTCTTCGCCCAGACAAGTGTGTCGTTCGAGAAGATATTCTTCGAGACCTACAGCCGGGAGCACAAGTACAATATCCAAGGAGCCTCGATCGCCGGGGGGATGCTCTTCCAGTTGCACGACGGCAACAAGCCCATAGTGGTGTACGACATGAGGGACGGGTCTTTCGTCGCGGAGATCGCCCTTGAGCCGGTGAAGACCTGGCACAACAACACGGCGAGTTTCTCCAACGTCCGCTATGAGGAAGGGGACGCGTTCCCCCTGCTCTACGCCAGCCAGGAGAACATCAAGGAACACAAGGTGATAGTCCACAGGATAACGAAAGGCCCCGACGGCGCCCTCGCCGCCGAGACAGTCCAGACAATCATCCTGCCCGAGCCCATCGAGATGGGGCTCTACTATCCCAATCTGGCCCTGGACCTCGACGCCGGCTTCCTCTACCTCACGGGCTTCAGCTGGGCCAGCTGGAACAAGCCGGATAGGTGCAACGCCGTCCAGATCCTCCGTTTCAGGCTTCCATCCCCCAAGGAGGGTCCTGTCGTGAAACTCTGGACCAAGGACATCCTGGAGCGCTATTGCACTGATTTCAAGGTGGCCACGCAAGGGGCCGCCATCCACGGCGGGAAGCTCTACCAGGTGTTCGGAATGCCTGAGAACAGCTGCCTCGTCTGCACCGACCTCTCCACCGGGGAGGAATTGTTCAAATCCCCGCTTAACGGCATCCCCGGCGAGCCTGAGGGGCTCGGCTTCCACAACGGACAAATAATAGTCACCTGCAACGACGGTGGAGTCTACCGCGGCGACCTTATCCTGAAATGAGACCTGTCATGAGATACTTATCAATCATCTGCGCCTGCGCGGTCGTAGCCGCCGCGTCGATTTCCTGTGGTCCCGGGCGGGAAGGCGAAGCCTCCGGGGAGAAGACCTATGTCTGCGCCTATGTCTGGCCCTCATGCCACGACGACTCCCTGGCCCACCACTGGCTCTGGGAGGAAGGAATAGGCGAGTGGGAAGTGATCAAACAGGGAGACAAGCGTTTCCCCGAGCATTACCAGCCCCGCCAGCCACTCTGGGGCTATGAGCTGGACAACGACCCCGTGGTCGTCGAGAAGTGGATCAACACAGCCCTGAAGTACGGCGTGAACACCTTCATCTACGACTGGTACTGGTACAACGACCCGGAAGGTTACAGCGGCCCGTACCTCGAGAGCGCGCTGAACGACGGTTTCCTCGGCGCCCCCAGCCATGACAAGATGAACTTCTACATAATGTGGGCGAACCACGACGTGAAGTACAACTATTGGAACTACCACAAGTGGGGAGACAACGAGGAGCGCCTCTTCGACCCCGATGTGGACTGGGACCAGTTCAAGAAGGTCGTGGCAAGGGTGATCGACCAGTATTTCGGGCTCCCGGAATATGTGAAGATCGACGGCTGCCCTGTCTTCGCCATTTTCTCGATGGGCAACTTCATCAGGAGCTTCGGCTCGCTTGAGGAGGCCGCCAAGGCCATGGAATATTTCCGCGACGAGGTCAAGAAGGCCGGGTTCCCGGACCTTCACCTGCAAGAGATCCAGGGCGGAGGCTACAGGATGGGCGAGGCCAGGATCGAGAGTATGAGGAAAATCATCAGCGCCCTCGGGATCAACAGCGAGGCCCTCTACAACATGGGAGGCCTCGATCCGGACTATCTCCTTCAGGGAAAGGAGGCCATCGAGATCCGCGGGCAGATGGACGAGGTCTTCGATATTCCCGTCTTCCCTTGCGTCTCGATCGGCTGGGACGACACGCCCCGCTTCCCCGGCAAGGGACCTGACGACTGCACCCGCTTCCACAACACCCCCCAGACATTCGCCACCTTCCTCGCCAAGGCCAAGGAATATGTCAACAATCATCCCGACCAGCCTCGTTTCATGATGATCAACGCCTGGAACGAGTGGGTTGAGGGAAGCTACCTGCTGCCTGACCGCCTCAACGGCTTCGGCTATCTCCAGGCTGTCCGCGACGTCCTTGACGGCAAGTACGACCAGACTTTGTAAAGTCTTGAAACATAATTGATAACATGCGTCATGAAAGATTATTCCAGAAGAGATTTCATCAAGACCAGCCTGACCGCGACGGCCGGCATGGCCGCTTTCACAATAGTGCCGAGTCATGTGCTTGGCAAGACTCTCGGGCATGTGGCCCCCAGTGACAAGTTGAACATCGCCGGGATCGGAATCGGCGGAGTCGGCCGCAGGAACCTCAAGCACATGGCCACCGAGAACATCGTGGCTCTCTGCGACGTGGACTGGACCTATGCAATGAAGACGTTCAACGACTATCCGGACGCCAAGCGTTTCAAGGACTGGAGGGTCATGTTTGACCAGATGGGCAAGGACATCGACGCCGTTGTCGTGGCCACGCCGGATCACACCCACGCGGTGATCGCCGCCCACGCCATGACTCTCGGGAAGCATGTCTATGTCCAGAAACCCCTCACTCATTCCGTCTACGAGGCCAGGCTCCTGACCCGGCTCGCCAAGAAATACAAGGTGGCCACCCAGATGGGCAACCAGGGCAACTCCTTCGACGACTGCCGCCAGCTCTCAGAGTGGATCTGGTCAGGTGTGATCGGCGAGGTCAAGGAGGTCCATTGCTGGACCGACCGCCCGATCTGGCCCCAGGGCCTCATGCTGCCCCCGGGTAACGCCAAGGTGCCCAAGACCCTCGACTGGAATCTATTCATAGGCCCCGCCGAGATGAGGCCTTACGACCCGGCCTACACCCCTTGGAACTGGAGAGGTTTCTATGACTTCGGCACCGGTGCCCTGGGCGACATGGCATGCCATATCATGGATCCTGTCGTGATGGCCCTCGGGATCAAGTACCCGACCAGCGTGATGGCCAGCTCGACCCTGAGCAACCTCTATTCCCCGCCTCACGCCGAGAAGATCACCTACACCTTCCCCGCCAGGGAACCCAAGGGCAACGTGGCCATGCCTGAGCTGAAGATCCACTGGTACGACGGAGGCCTGCTGCCTGACCGTCCCGAGGAACTCCCCGACGGCGAGATGATGGGTGACGAGAACGGAGGTCTCATATTCGTCGGTACCAAGGGGAAGATCATGGCAGGCTGCTATGGTTTGAAGCCGATGCTGCTGCCTAAGTCCTCGATGGATTATTTCAAGGAACCCGAACCTGTCATCCGCAGGGTCCCGGGAGGCAACGGGGACATCTGGAGCACGGACGCGCATGAGCAAGACTGGGTCCGCGCCTGCAAGGAATCCCCTGAGAACCGTGTCGAGACCTCGTCCAACTTCCAGGTCTCAGGGCCTTTCACGGAGATGGTCGACATGGGAGTCCTGGCGGTGCGTCTCTCCGGCCCCACAGGCCTGCACCGCGAGCTGAAATGGGACGGTGAGTCCATGCGCTTCACCAACATTTCGGATTCCGACACTATCAGGATCGTGAATCACGACGAGTTCAAGGTCATCGACGGGGATCCACGCTTCGACCGCCGCTACGCCGAGTTCAACGCCAAGGCCATGGCCGAGGAATGGATCCGCCACACCTACCACAACGGATTCTCATTACCTGACATGCCCAATGAATAAGATAGGGATACTCTTCATAGCCGCCGCGACCGCCACCCGGGCGGTCGCCGGTTGCTCTGGCGGGCTGACCAAGGCCGAGAAGATGGGCTGGAACCTGGCAGTGCAGTCCTACACCTTCCACAAGTTCTCCTTCGAGGAGGCTTTGGACAAGACCGCTGAGCTGGGAGTGAAGTACATTGAGGCTTTCCCCGGGCACCGTCTCGGCGGCAAATGGGGCGACCAGGTTTTCGGCTACGGCATGGACTCCGACACCCGCAAGGAGATTCTCGACCTCGCGGCCTCCAAGGGAGTGAGGATAGTGGGTTCCGGAGTCTTTGTCCCGACCGACCCCACGGAATGGGAGAAGGAGTTCAAGTTCGCCAAGGACATGGGGCTTGAATACATCTCCGCCGAGCCTCCGATGGAGGACTGGGATCTTGTCGAGAGACTCTCCGGCGAATATGGACTGGCTGTCTCCGTCCACAACCATCCACGCCCTTCGACCTACTGGACTCCCGACAGCCTTTTAATGGCCGTCGGTGGTCGCTCCTCAAGGCTCGGATCATGCTCCGATGTGGGGCATTGGAAAAGATGCGGCCTGGACCATCTGGAGTGCCTCAGGAAACTCGAGGGCAGGATCATATCCCTGCATTTCAAGGACATAGCCCCTGATGACGCAGAGGGAGGCCCTCATGATGTGATCTGGGGAACGGGGACTCTTGAGGTTCCCGCCATGCTGGAAATACTTAAGGATCAGGGATTCAAGGGCTATTTCGCCATTGAATACGAGTACAACTGGGACAACTCTGTCCCGGACATCCGCGAATGCGTGGATTATTTCAACCAGGTGGTTGACTCTCTCACTCGGTAGGAATCTCAACGGCCGGCCAGCCGAAGTCCTGGATGAACTTGGCTCCAAGTCCATTGGCCTTGACGAATTCCGCCACGGCCTTTAATCTCGCGGCCTCTCGGGCCTTATCGTCGGAATAGGCCGACATGAACTCATCATACTTGTCCCCGAAGATGGCCTTGGCGCTGGAAGTGAAGCCGGAGCCGTCGGCGACAGGTTCGAATGAGGTCACCTCATAGCTTTCTCCACTCTTTCGGACATGCATCTTTCCGGGATAGGCGCCTCCGGAGGCTGTATTAAGAGTGTCTCCGGACAGGTTATAATTCAAAAGCCAGAAAGTGCCTATGACCTGGATGTCCTCCGGGTCGCTCTCATCCACGGCGGCGAAGGAGTGGAAGGGGATGCTGTACTCCGCGGCGTCGTAACCCTCTCCGATTGTCCCGGTGAGGTAGCGGTCGATCGCGGTGTAAACGGTCTCAACGGTGGCTTCCGTTCCGGCCTCCTCTGGGGCCTCATTCTTGGCCTGACGCTGTCCGCAACTCGAGGCGATGGCCATCGTGAAAAGGCTGACAACAGCCAAAGCGATAATTCTGATAGTTCTCATATCGATTAGTAACACTTAACTAAAAATCTATTTTCCCGGACTGATGGGTGTGCCGGTGAAATCGACAGGGTACTGCGCCCCGGCCTCCTCAAGCCGTTTGGCCATCTCCTTGACCATCTTGCGTACGCGCCAGGGCCTCCTGGCGGCCAGATCCTTATTCTCGAAAGGATCCCTTTTGAGATTGAACAGGGAGCATTGCGGCTTCTCGGGATGTGTCGGGTTGTAGTAATAGATCAACTTCCACTTTCCCTCGCGCCAGACAGTGAAGTAACTGCCCCTGTGCTCGTGAGGGAAGTGCATCAGGAACTCGTCGCGGTGGTTTTTGTCCTTCGAGCCCGAAAGCAGAGCGCTGATGTCCTGCCCGTCAACCGGGTGGTCTGAAGGGATCTTGGCCCCTACGACGGACGCCAAAGTGGGGTAGATGTCGCAGATGGAAGTCACCTCGGTCCGGACGCCGTTCTCCATTATGGGCAGCCTTGACTGGAACTCGTTATCCTCCCGCTCAGCCCACGAGACTATGCTGGGGACCCTTATCCCTCCCTCGAACTCGGTCCCTTTCATCCCTCGCAAAGGGGCGCTCGAGCAATGGTCACGGTCTGTCCCGAGGAAGAGGCCGGTGCCGTTATCTCCCATGAATATCACAAGAGTGTTCCCCGCGATCCCTTTTTCCGTCAGATGGTCGAGGATGTCCCCGAGGGACTTGTCCATCCCCTCGATCAACGTGGCGAAACCCTTGGCGTTCGCCGGCTTGGTGGTGTCGGCCTGATAACGGCCGATGAAACGGGGATCGGTCTGGTGGGGAGTGTGAACCGCATAGTGGGACATGTAAAGGAAGAAGGGAATGTCCTCCTCGACAGCCTCGTCAATCCGCTCCAAAGCCTCCAGGGTGAGCGCCTCGGTCAGGAAAGTGTCCGTCCCGTGGTACTTCTCCAGCCCAGGGACAGCCCTTGGCTGATATCCCTTGATCAATCCATAACCGTCTTCCCCATAATAACTTCCGGGCTCACCTATAGAAGAGCCGGCCACGTTCACGTCAAACCCCACGTTCAGGGGATCGGCCGCTGGAGAATAATTGTTTCCCAGATGCGCCTTGCCCACGTGGATTGTCCTGTAGCCTGCGGAGGCGAGCATCCGGGGGAGTGTCCACTCCTCTTCGGATATTCCCGCCCAGCCCCATCCGTACGGCCCGAAACCGTCACGGTTGTCGCTCTCCGAGTTGATCCAGTTGGTGGTGTGGTGCCGTGCCGAGTATTTTCCCGTCAGGAGCGAGACCCTCGACGGGGAACTCACGCTCATCGCGTAGAACTGGCTGAACCTCACTCCTTGGGAAGCGAGCCGTTCCATCGCGGGAGTGTGGTACCAATCGTTGAAGGGATATCTTACCGGAGAGCCGTCACGGTCGGTGATGAAGGGGACGCTTGTGTCCATCGGCCCCATGTCGTCGGTCAGGAACACGACGATGTTGGGCCTGTCCTGGGCTTTCAAGGCCAGGCTTCCGGCAAGGAACAATAACGCTGAAGGGAGGTGATTCATGTCCCTAAGATAGCGATTTTTGTCAACTTTCGCTGTCCCTGAACACGGGGAAAGCCTTCAGGCACATGATTTTTCCCCCGGAAGTGTTTATTATCCTGTAACTTCCGGCCGCGGCGGAAATCACGAGAGTCTCGGAGTAACTAAGGTGGAACACCGTCAACGGCAAAAAGATTTTCATGGTTCGTCTCATATATGTTTATACATATTCGCTCTGTCGAGAAAATAATTAATTATTTTTGTTCAGACATTTAAAACCCGGTTCTATGTTGTTGGATCACAACCTGAATGTCCCCTTGCATGTCCAGGCCGAGAACATGTTGAGGGAACTCATTCAAGAGGACGACTATCAGAAAGGTAAATCGCTGCCGAACGAGGTGAAGTTGTCGAGGAAGAAAAACATTTTCCCGCTGGCGATAATCCCCGTTCTCGCCGTCACGCTGCTCTTATCAGTCCTGTGCCAGGCGCAGGAACCCATTCCGGAAGAATTCATCTCATTCATCGTGCCCGGCCACGAGGAGGAGATGGAGCGGATACGCTCGATCTACTATGAAGCCTACATGAACCCGGCCGCCAAGCCGGGCCCGTCCTTCTGGGATGTCTGGACTCCGGTACCCCTTATGAGCGTCGCCCCGCTCAAGGCGGACATGGAGGCGTTGTGGAAAGAGACCTTCCTGAACAGGTGGATCGACGAAGACGGCTATGTGTCCTGTCACCAGCATTTCAGCCACGCCCTGGACAATGGCTGGCCCTTCCCCCTGTTCCCGCAGGCCCAGACCGGTTTTGACGACATGACCTTCGGCCACATATTCGTGAGTTCGCCTGACAAGATTCAAGGGATGCTCGCTCCTTGGGGCCCTCACCTTCGGAACAAGGGCTGTCTTGGCGAGGACGCGGCCGCAAAGTGGAAAGTGTCGGGATTCGAAGAGGAGGGCATAATGAATGATGCCTGGCAACTAACCGCCACGGGTGAAAGCCCCTCTATCGAGACCGGAGAAGGTTTCAGGATCGACCCGTTCCGCTGCCCCTTCCTGAGTTTCCGACTGGAACTGGATACCGACCTCACACTCACCGGCGTGCTGGAATGGCAGCGTGAGGGTGACAAGGATTATTCCGGATCGCGTCAGGTCACCTTCTCCCTCCAGCAGCCCGATCCGTTCGGAGGGTCTCCAATCCGTTACTGTACCATCGAGCCTTACAAGAACGGCTCCTGGGACGGGACCGTCACCAAACTGAGGCTGACCTTCCCAGGCAGCAAGGGGGTGCGTTTCCGTATCCACGCTTTCTTCTCGGCCTACGACACACGCCACCAGATGAACGCTTGCAACTTCCTTATCGGCTCGATGAATACCTTCAACCAGACTGGCGACACAACCTATCTCCGGGGAAACATAGAGAGGATGCGAAAGGTGTTCCGTTATGCCCAGAAGGAACTGTACGACAAGGAGGCTGGGATGGTCCGGGTACGATACACCGGTCACGACGGCCTTCCTGGCTTCAGGATCAAGGAGAACGGTGAGAAAGAATATCTCTACGGCCATTCGATAGGCGGCAACTACTGGGACATCCTGCCCTTCGGCAACCTGGAGACTTACACTTCCTACTATTATGTATATACCCTCCGGATGATGGCCGACCTTGAGGAATACATCCGCCGCAACCCGTCGCTGGGAATCCCTTCCGGCGGGAAGGAATTCAGCCCGGAGCGCCTGCGAAAGGAGGCCGGGACGATAGCAAGCACCTTGAACAAGAGACTCTGGAACGAGAAGGACGGCCGCTTCTACGGTTCCGAGGATGTAGAAGGGACCAAGTGGGACTACGGCTTCACCTTCTTGAACACAGAGGCGATCTATTACGGCGCAGCCACTCCCGAACACGCCCGGACCATAATGGACTGGATAGACGGACGGCGCATCGTCGAGGGCGATACCAGCACAGGCGAGGACATCTACCGCTGGCGTCTTGCTCCGAGGGCGACCACAAAGCGCAACGACAGCTGGTACTATTGGGGCTGGGAGCCTGACGTCTTCCCGTTCGGCCTGCAGGTCCAGGACGGGGGCGCTGTATTCTCCCAGAGTTTCAACGACATGATGAGCCGCATCAAGGTATATGGTCCCGACGATGCCTGGAAGCGCTTCGAGGGGATTCTGGACTGGTATCGGGAGACCCGGGAGGCCGGGGGCTACAGGGCCTACTACGCCGATCCCTCCCACGGCAACTCGATGCAGGGAAGCGGCACGGCCGGCGGCATTGGCATAGACATGGAGTTCGCGGAGACCCTGCTGGTACCTTACACGATGGTGGAGGGCTTCCTCGGATTCAAAGCCACGCCTGAGGGATTCACGGTCGAGCCGAACCTCCCTTCTGACTGGAAGTCCCTGACCGTCAAGAACCTTCGCTTCCGTGGCCAGTCGCTCACCGTCACGGTAGAGGGCGAGACTATCATCATCGATTCCGAGAAGCCTCTTGGCTGTCAGGTCAAGGTTCCCGCCAAGTGGCGCCTGGTCACCGGAAAATGATCTTGCGCTGGCAGGTGGAGGCCCGCGCGACGCTGAAGCCGGGGTTCAGGAAGTTGGAGAGGGTGTGAAGGGAGATGTCTGTGCCTTTGACCTGGAATCCGCCATCGCCGGCCGGGACTATGCGGCTGCCGCGGGGGAAGGAAATGTCCTCGTCGGAGCAGAGCAGGACCGGCCCGTGGAAGACACGGAAGGTGCCTTCGGGGTTGTTGGACACTGTCTGAGGCCCGTCATACCAAGTCTTCAGCCTGAATGAATATTCAAGTACATCCCCGGCGGAGAGTTCCCCGGTGACGAGAAAGCCGTCCCCGCGAGTCGTCCTGACCCTTTTCCCGTTAACCCGCAGCGCGTGTCCCGATGTCCATTTCGGGGCGGGAATGTGCAGCCTGACCTTCCGGGAAGAGTCGCCCGACAAGCGTATGACAGCAGTCCCGGAAACGGGATATTCAGTGTCTATGTCGATGGTAAGTTCCCCACCTTCAGGGGTTCCCGTTTTAAATGCGGAAGGTCGCAGGGTCCCGATGAAAAGATCGTCCCCCCGTGTGAACCAGGTGTACTGGGAGACTCTCGCGAGTCCTTCGGCGCCACGCATGGTACAGCACCACCACGCCTCGTCGTTGACCGGCCTCAGGAACGAGGTCCCGGAAGCGTCCCCGGGGCAATTCTGCAGACCGAACCCTCCATTGTTGAATTGGGAATAAGAGAGGGCGTTGAACCAGATCTGCTCAGCCACATCCCGGTAGCGGACCCTGCCTGTGTGTCTCCAGAGTTCTGTCGCGACGATGAACGCGTCCGTGATCGCGCAGGGCTCAGTCCAGGTGTTGAAGCGGCCAAGCCAGTTGTAGCAGCCGAAGTTCTCCGACATTCCGGCCTCCAGGCAGATGTCCCATAGCCTCTCTGTCCATTCCACCAGCGACGGGTCGCCAATGATGTCGGAGTAGCGCAGTAGCCCGAGCATGATCAGGGTGTAAGGATGGGTGTGGGCCTTTATCTCCACCGGGTCTATCGATCGGAACGCCTCGACGCAGGCGTCTATTGACTCTTTCAGGGCGGGGAGGCGAAGGACGTCGTAGGCCTGGACCATGCCGTGCAGGCAAGCGAGGCCGGCCCCCACATCGCTGGAAAGCATCCATCCATCGTGGGTGGCCAGGATTGTCCCGGCCGCTCCGCCTGTGTCACGAAGACTCGGGTCAATCGGATAGCGGGCGAAATATTCCTTGGCTGGGACATATAACCCTTCGGCAACGGAGCGCAGGAGAGCGAGTGAGGTGGAATCTCCCTTCCACAAATAGTGCTCGCTCAAGGCGTTCAGCAGCCAGCAGTTGCCGCCGAGTTGCTGCTCGCTGACATTCGGGAAGAAATCCGGACCCAGATAGCCCCGCTCATTAAGCTTTTTGGGCAGCCGGTCCAGGATGCTGTCGAGGTAGCGTGGCTGCCGCCCGGTCGACCGGGCGTCCATTATGAGGGCGAGGATTGTCCGCCCCTCGGTGTCGCCGGACCATCCGCCGGACTCCTCTTCGGTCAGAAACACATTACCGGGCTGGTAATGCTCGGTCTCCATCCGGTCGAAATTGCGATGCAAGCGGGCGAGCAGATCCCTGTTGGCCAGGACCTGTTCCATTTGGACAGTTCCGGGAACCTCCCAGGCCTCCGGCGCGCCAGGTCCCGAGCAAGCCGCGGCAAGGGCGATCGCGGGAAGGATATTCCTTAAAAACCTCATCCTAAAGCGCCTCGATCAGCAGGCCCTGGTTGGAGGATATCTCGCACTCGATCCATCCTTCGGCGTTCCTGCTCATCGGGAGATAGCCGTCACCACCGAGGACGGAGACCTCCTTCCCGGGAGCCTTGAAACGGAGTTTGTACTGTTTCGGGGCCTTGTCGAAGGGATCGTCGGCCACGCAGATGAAAAGGGCTTTGCCAGGGCCGTCGATGGCGTCCATGCGCCCCACGATCAGCGGGCAGCCGGCGCTGAGGCCCGAGAACACATCGTCCTCATAGACCTTGACGCTCTTCTCCCCGCTACCTTCCAGGACCTTGGTACCTTCGAACCCGACGCAAGTGGTGCTCTTACGGATGTGTTTCATGTATTGTTTGCCAAGGAGGTGCAGCTCAGCGTTGACCTTCTTCAGCTTATCGTACTGCTGGGTCTTCTCGCCGTTATTGTCCACCACCTGGTTCTCCCACCAGCCAGCTGTGTAGCAGGCCCATGTGATGCTCCTGGCGCCGTAGGCGAGGGCCGAGAAGGCCTGGAAGCGGAGCATGTTCTCCGAGATCCACAGTTTCGGGTCAACGCTGTTGACCTGGACGGTGGTCCACATCTCACGGCCCGTCGCAAGGCAGGCGTCGGCGATAATCCTCATGTTGGCAAGGTCGATGTTGATACCGAAGTTGTTCTGGTAGAGGTAGAAGTCGTAGGAGATGTAGTCCGCGGGAATATACTTGCAGTAACGCTCGATGTAGTCCTCATAGGAGAATGTCCCGAGGGCTCCCTTGACTGGATATTCCCCCTCGCGCGGTCCCGGGGCGTAGTAAGGGTGCAGGTTGATGAAGGCGAACTGGTTCGGGAACAGCTCCTCCACTTTGGCGAGGACCTCCCCGTAGTACGGGAAGTCGATACATGAGGGCTCGTCGCCGATGTCGATGCCCCAGACGGCCGGATGGTCCTTAAACTTGGCTGCGCGGTCCTCGTACACCGAGATGGGGTTTACATCCTTCAGGGTGCCGGCGTTATCGCCCATTCCACCCCACCATCCGGGGACTATGCCGCTCAGGATGGCTCCCACGCCGTATTTCTGGAAGAGGTCCAGGGCCGGACGGTCGTTGTCCATGCAGATCACGAAATTCACCCCGCAGTCGGCGAGGTCCTTGACGTGAGCTTCCGTGCGGGCATAGGGCCTGAGGTGATAGACTCCAATGTTGAGGTTCCCACGGTCCATCCTGCCGGCCTTGGTGGCGTATTTCCCCTGAGCGGAAGCCGTCAGGGCGACGGTCCCGAGAAGCAGCGCGGCGAGCGCTTTGGTCAGAATAGTCTTTTTCATTGTCTGTGAATATATTCCTAAAAGTTAGAGTTTGAAAGAAGGGTCGAAGGCCTTGATGAGGTCGTTCACAACCTGGGTGGCGTCCTTGCCGCCGGTGGCGCGGCGGATCTCCTCGTTCAGTTTGTGGATCTCCATGGGATTGCTGGTCTCCTTGCCGATCTGGCTGAGCTTGGCGTCCATGTCCGTCCAGAACTCGATGTCGCCGGCGATCCTCTCGGCGTCCTTGACATTGGTGGAATTCTTGAGCTCCTGCTTGAGTTTCGGGATGAGCATGTTCTCGATCTCCTTGGTCGCCTCACGGCTCTTGGCCTGCATTTTCGTGGTCCCGGTCATCCTGATGTTGCCCTCGATGGTGTTGACCTTCGAGTTCAGCACCTTGCCGATGCTGGCGATGTCCTTGGCGTCCAACTTGCTGTAATCCACGTTCTTGTCCAGGAGGGCGGTCGTGCTGTAGGCCTCCGGGTGGGCGGAAGTGGTAAGGTTCATCTCCGAGGCGGTGGCGCTGATGCCATGCTGCTCGCGATAGACTGTGTTCATAGAGTTCTGGGCATCTTTCATGAACTCCGCAGCGGTGGTTTTCTCGCCATTCTTGTAGAAGACGGGCTCCTTTCCGGTGGTCTTGGAGACCGGCGCCATGTCCAGGTCCATGCTGGATGATCCTGAACTGGAGGAGTTGCGGAACTGCTTGAACTCGATGTCGGACATGTCATATCCCTTGGCCTGGAGGCTCTCGGCCATTTTCGGGGTCATCTCCCGGTAGTTGGCCTGCACGGCCTGGTCGAAATGAGCCCTCTGGGTCGGGGTCGCCTTGTACTTCATGTACCATTTGGCGTGGTAGTCGGAGTTGAGGGACGCGGCGACCTGATTGATCTCCTTCCTCATCCCGGCCAGTTGCTCGGGTGACTTCCCGAGAGCGAGCTGGTGGACATAATCGTCATTCATCTTTGAGAACGCCTTCACGGCGTCCTCCGCCTCCAGGCGCTGTCTCTGGGTCCTGAGCATGTCGAGTTTCTGCTTGGAGGAGAAGTTGGAGGTGAGGTTGAAATGCACTATGCCGTCAGGCAGGACGGCTGAGGCAGTCTTCGCGAACAGGGTCCCGCCGAGCTCGAAAGCCTTCCCGATGAGGTAGTCCTTCCCGGCCTGTTTGGTTCCTTCCCAAACTTTCTCATAGACGCTCTTGCCCTCATTCCCTTGGGCGGTGTAGCCTTCCACGAACGAGGCGACGGCTCCGGTCACCGGGTGGAAGAAACCGGCCGCCGAAGAGGCAGCCTTTCCGGGGCCTCCCGAGATATAGCCGGTCACGCCTCCATAGACGGCGCCGACAGCCCTGGTTCCCCAGATGGTCGTGGCGGCCGCGGTGCCGTAAGCTCCGGCCAGGGCCTCGCCCGCCAGTCCGACGGTGATTGAACCGCAAGCCATGATGACGGCGTTCGCCCCGGCCTCCTTGAGGTCCGCCCAAGCGACGGCGTCCTCCGCCTCGGCCTGAATCTTCAACTCGTTGGCCATCTGTTGATTATAGAACAGCTTACCGAGTTTCTGGACCTTCTCCAAGTCGCCGGAGACAAGGGCGCCATCCTCGTAGAGGAGTTTCTCCGCCCTCTCACGGGCGTCGTCCCTTTCATTCTCAGGCAACCTGTTGATCTGTTTGTCTAAGATGTCGGCCGCCCTCTTCGTCCGGTCTCGCCGGGCGGCGTCGACCTTAGAGTCATAGATCATTTTGTTGACAGCGTAGTTGTCGAACGCGCTCCTGGTGTGAACGAAGGAGCCGGTCTTGAGGCCCTGGATGCAGTCGCGCTCGCTCTGGATGTCCGAACTCAGGTGGATGATCCTCATCTCGAGATCCTTGATCTCTCGCTCGATGGCGGGCCTTTCCGCCGGTGACGCCTTCCTGTAACGCTCGTTAGCCTTACTGAGATATTCCTTCTCTCGTTGCAGGTTCGCCTCGATGCTCCTCACGATCTCCTCCCTGCACTGGATGGATTCCTGACGTGACCGCTCCTCGAAAGCTAGAGAGTCCTGTACTTGCTTCTTCCGGATGGCGTCCGGATCGGAGGGGAGTTGATCGGCCTCTTGGTCCGCGTCCTGCTCCTGGTCCTTGCCCTTCTTCTTGCCGCCCAGCAGCCCACCGCCTTTCTTGTTGGCCAACTCGATCACGGCTTGTTTCTTGACCGCCTCCTCGAAATCCCGGAGCGCCTGCTCAGGAATGTAACCGTCATCCTTGAACTCATATTCGTTCCACTTGTTCGCCATTGACCAGAGCATCGCGGTCTTGAAGAAGATTCCGGAGCGCAGGAGCCTGTTGCCGTAGTGCCCGGCCATGTCGTGGTATTCCTGCTTCTTCTCGGCGGCGCCAGACTCTCGGTCCTCATCAGAGACATAGGAAATCTCGAACTGACGCATCAGGTTCATCGTGAGCATGGTGATCTTCATCGCCGGCGGCTTGGGATAATAGGTCTGGAAATCGCCGTCCGACTTGAAATCGGGCATCGACACTCCTTTGTCCCTGAAGCGAATCTGCTCGACAAGGAGGTTGCTCCACTCATCGTCTTTGTCCGGGATGCCGGATTCTTTCAACTCGATCACGAAGTACCGGTCCTCACCGTAGACCTTCGCCTTGAGAAGATAGCGCATCATTGGCTCGGTCAGGGGACCGAGGCTTGAGATACTGTGATCACTGTCTATTCGTGTGCCCATCCATGTCTCGCCAAGATAGATCTCTTCCTTGGGGAAGGCCCTGTTGTAGCGGCGGCGGGCCGCGGCCCTGGCTTCAAGTGGATTGGGCGGATTGCCCAGGGCGATAATCTGGTTGGCGAGGTCCGCCATCGCCGCGTCCAGCTCTTTTAAAGTGTTGGTGTACAGCCTGATCTGGAACATCGCCGAGCTGAAAGCCTCTTTGTCGTCCCAGTCCATCGCCTCGGCGGCGTCCAGCATCAGCAACTCGATGTTCTGGGCGCTGTCAATGTAGGACTCCCGGGCGATGATGAACTGTGAAAGGAGCGGATTGAGCTTATTCAGATAGTTGATTATCTCCTGTGTGGGATGATCGTAAAGGGGAGCCCACATGTCCGAGAAGGCTTTGGCGTCCGCCTCGCTCATGTCGCCATAAAAGAGGCGCATGCTCTCGAAGGCCAACGTCACGGCCATGTTATACTGGATGGTGGAGATGTCCGCCAAGTCGGGGAGCGGCTCGGGAATAGCGGCGGTCACGCCTTCAATGACTTCCACCTTCGTGGCTGACTCTTTTTCCCAAGGAGTGCCTTTGGTGATCTGGTTCACCTTGTCGAAGGGATCGTCGGCGTTGAATTTGACAGGGCCTGCCTCGGCCCTGGGCGCACTGGTGTCTTTCCTTCTCTGGGCCTGTCCGGGGGCGGGAAGCAGGAGGAGAGCCGCGAGTAAGACGGGTAGGATGGAGAAGTGTCTCATGATGTGGTTGTTATTTCGCTTGAGGGCAGCGTGTCTTGATGAATTGATAGACGAAATTGAAGTCCTCATCCCTGACGTAAACCTGGTTCTTGTCGAGGAGTTGGTTGACCTTGATGAGGTGTAGGGGACGTACAGCCTTTACCCTCCGCACATTTTTGTAAACGGAGGTGCTGGAATTCTTGCCGGAGGCGAGAAGACCGGCTCCGGCGACCGTGGGTTTCTTTGCCGCTATGCCGACCAGGGCGGTAAGGGTGCCCAACGCCTTGGCTTTCTTGAACTGTCCAGGCACCTGAATATGACTGATCTGCCCCTCGTCCATCTCGAACAGGACGATGTATTTGCCGCCGTAGAAGGCCGCAAGGATAAGTACGCCCAGCAGGGTAAGGACGGCGAATATCGCCAGAACTATAAGCATAGCCTTGCCCATGTCGAGGAAGCCCTTCCAGTCACCGTGGATGATGTTGAGGAAGAATCCGAAGACCAACCACCCGACAAGGATGATGTAGAAGAATATCTTGAATACGGTCAGGAATACGGTCGGGTTCTTGACCATATCCATCTCATAGACCCAACGGTACTTACCGTCGTCGCACAGGCGTACCTCCTTGCCACGGTAAGTGGGGTCGGCTTTAGTGTCAGTCATTATCCTATGTGGTTAGTATCACAAAGATAACAAAAGACACTCACATTTCCGATAATCTCTCCTGATGATTCCGCCGGGCGGGCGAACGTGTCAAAACTTCAGGAGGGTGCTGATCTCGACGGTGAATGGCCTGATGTAGGATCCGCTTGTGAGATAGTTCTGGTAAGGCGTGATGTCAGTAGCCAGGGACGCCTCCCTTATTCCGGCTGACGCCCCGGTGACATTGAGGAAGTTGACCACGTTCATGGACAGGCTCACATGCTCGTTCCACTTGAAATCCACCCCTCCGAAAGTCTCCCAGCGCGGGTTCAGGTAAAGGGTATTCGTGATGTTTATGTAGCGTCTGCTGTAATAGCGGGCGCTCAGCCAGAATCTCCATTTGCCGGTAGCGTAAGAAGGTTCCAGCTCAATCTCGGTGCCGCTGCTGCTCGTGATTCTCTTCCCCGAGAAATCATATTCCTCCGAATACCCGTCGCTGAAGACAGGAGTGAAACTGTAGTTCTGGTACCTCGGGATCCTGAAGGTGAACAGGCCATGGAAGGAGAACCCCTTGAAGGGGCTCAGGATCATGTCGGTGGTCCACCCCAGGACCTCCATGTCGTAAAGTGAACTAACATAGACTGTCTCGTTGTAGCCAGCGGGGTAGCCACCGGCGGCGTGGGAGAGTTTATGGGTCCACATCCCCATCTGATAACTTTTGGATCGGTTGAGATATGTCACAAGTGACTGGAAATCAAGCCACTTGTTCTTGAAATTGATCCCTCCCCGGAGAATACAGCTAGGCTGGGCGCCCTCGTAAGGGACGCTTGAGTCACCATATTGTCCCAGGTCAGGGTGGTTCAGGGAGGCGATGGCGTCTATCTCGGCACCCAAATGGGAATTGAAGTTGTAATACACTATCAATGAGGCCGCCCCGTTGATGACATCTCTCTTGAACGGGGTGAGGCTCACTCCAGGGCTTTTCAGGGACCAGCCGTTGTAACGGGAGTTATTGTCCTTGCCCTCGAGATTATGGGCCGCCTCCCCGCTGATCCCGCTGTATTCCGCCCGGAGCCCGTAATGGACATTTATTTTCCGGCTGGCTCTCCAGTCATCCTGGGCGAATAAGGCGAGGCGGCTCTGGAAACCGTCCAGGAATTGCGCTCCGGTGTTGTGGACATAATAAAGCTCTCCATTGTAAGTGAGGGCTTTAGGGTCTTTTCGGGCCTCGTAGGCGAAGTTGGAGGTCGCGGTCGCGGCCTGGCTCCAGTTGAACCAGAAATTGGCTCCGGCGAGGGAGGAATGCCTGTCGGTCGCCTTCTTGACCCGGACGGTGGTGAGCCATTCGTTGTAGTGGTCGCTCTCGTACATGAAGAAACGGCTCTGGACGTTGCCGGAATAAGGGGTGCCGTCAACATAGGAATACCCGTCACCCGCCTCGACTTCTGTGATCCCGTTGAGGAAGGTGCTTTTCTGCTTGCTGTCACTCATCCTCAGGCGTGAGCTGAAGTCCATCTCCATCCCGTTGCCTAAGGAACGGTTGTAACAGGCCGTCAGGACGTGGACCGGGATTCCCAGGTCCTCTGTGTAGCGCCCGGTTTTCCTTTTCCCGTCGTGGATGTCGATATATTCGAAGAAGGAGGTCTCAGGGATGTACTGGTCCCTGCCAAGCCGGAAGTCGCCGTAAGGCTTCACGCTCCCGTCTCCAACGAATATGAAAGGGCCGTACTGGTCGGTCAGGTCCAGATAGTTCATGAACAGGTAGGTCGCCTTGAATAGGCCCCGCCCGTCTGGCAGCCTCTTGGATATCCCGGCTTTGTAGAACCGGACCCTCTCCTGGTAAGTGGTGAAATCCAGATGGTTGGAGCCCCTGTCGAAACTCTGGTACACATTCAAGTCGATTCCCCATCCTTTACCGAGAGGGGAGGCGGTGCGGAGTTCGATCTCATGGCGGCCATACTGGTTGGCTGTGTACTTGACCGCTCCCTCGGTCTTGTCGGCGCCGGCCCTGGAGACGGACATCGGGAAATATCCTGTCGTGCCAAGTTGTATCGCGGACTCGTCCAGGCGTGTCAGTTGCATGGACTCGGTGGAAAGGCCGCTTCTCCAGGAAAGGTATCCCGGGAAGAAATCCTTGAACATCGACGCCGGAAGACCATCATCCATTATGTAAGTGCCCCATTCCGGGATGCCAAGTGAGATTGTCCTTGGGATCGAGGCGTAGGACGCGTTCAGCATCACGTTCTGGTTGCTCCGGCGTCCGGGGTCTGACTTCAGGGAGTCGGCTTCCTGGGCCATCGACACACTCCCGCCCAGGAACAGGGCCAACAGGATGAGGATGCGGTTCATGAGTTATTTAACTTCCTTTAACTGGACGGGGGCCGAGAGCTCCTCGATCAGGCGGGTTTCCTCGGCGGAGAAGGAGTGGTTGTCAAGGGCTTTGAGGTCATCCTCGATCTGGGCGACGGAACTGGCCCCGATTATGACAGAGGTCACACGGGAATCGTTCAGCAGCCAGGAGAGGGCCATCTGGGCCAGGCTTTGTCCTCTTCCTTCCGCCACCTTGTTCAGGCCCTTGAGCGCTCCCAACATGGCCGGAGTCAACACATCCTCACGCAGGGAAGTCCCTCTCGCCATACGGGAGTCGGCCGGGATGCCGTTCAGGTAGCGTCCGGTGAGAAGTCCTTGCTGGAGAGGGGAGAAGGAGATGAATCCCGAACCGTTCTCCTTGCTGAGGTCTATGAGCCCGTGGCATTCCGGGGCCCGGTCGATGATGTTGTACCTGTCCTGATAGAGCAGGCAGGGGACATCGTGTTCCTTCAGATATTTGAAAGCCTCCCTGGCCTTGTCGGCGGGATACCTTGATAGTCCCACATAGAGGGCCTTCCCCTGACGGACGATGTCCACGAGGGCCTGCATTGTCTCCTCGATGGGTGTCTCGGGGTCCCATCTGTGTGAATAGAAGATGTCAACATAATCCAGCTTCATCCGCCTGAGGCTCTGGTCCAGACTGGCCATCAGGTATTTCCTTGAGCCCCAGTTCCCGTAGGGGCCGGGCCACATGTCCCAACCGGCCTTGGAACTAATGAATAACTCGTCGCGGTAAGGACGGAAAGAGCAGTCCATCAGCCGGCCGAAATTCTCCTCGGCGGTACCATATTCAGGACCATAATTGTTCGCGAGGTCAAAGTGGCATATGCCCTTGTCAAAGGCGTGGTGAGCCATCGCCTTGACCTCCTGCATTGGCTTGTGGGAGCCGAAGTTATGCCAGAAGCCAAGAGATAAGACGGGGATTCTTATTCCGGAACGGCCGCACCGCCGGTACTCCATCGCGTCATAGCGTGAAGCCAAAGGGGAGTAAACAGGTTCGATCATGGTAATTGAAAAGTTCTGAACCCCAAGATAAACAATAGTTAACAATAATACAACGGGACGGATGCGAAACGTCCTAAAGGCAGGTCTCTAATCCCTCCGCTTTCCCCGTCCCCAACTCTGGACCTGAAACAGCGTTTAAGGCCCTTTTGCCGTTCCCGTCCCACTTTTTGGACCGGAAATAGCGGTCTGCCTGCCGCTTATGGTGTTTGGGAGAACCTTTAGTTAATGGTAAGACCCTAGACACTAAGCCTGGATACCCTAAAGAGATTTCGGAGGTGAGGCGTCGTCCAGATCTTCGGCCACACCCGGATGGAGGCGCCGATCAATTATGAGAATCTTTTCTACTGCCTAGACTGCCGCCAAGCCTTCATCCTCGACCTCAACTCAGGCGAGATCTTTCAAAAATGACTGTTTTACAAACCGAGCGACGGGGAATACCATTTTCAGGCCGTTGTAGGGGCATATAGGATGCTTTACCCCCATTTATGGCAATAGGCTCCACCACGCAAATCGCCTCTGCAGGGCCTTCTGTGCCATATCGCACTGCTTCCAGTTTGTAAAAGATGGTCATCTCTTATTATCCGTGAGACCCCGATTCGAACCCGGAAAACTCCAACCCAACGGCCCAGGTGGAACCAACCATGTCGCACCTGCGCCGAAATACCCGTCTAATTGGGCTAGGTGGAACCATCCATGTCGCACCAGGACCGGCCACGCCAGTTCATGCAAGTTTTAGGCGGGTTGGACATTCTGGGTGATGAAATCCTTGTAACGAGTTGAAATACATATCTTTGCAAAGAATATCACTGTTATGGTAAAAAAATGCTTGAGCTGACCCTTATTTCTTGGACTGGTTTAACAATATGTCATTCTCATCGGCTCAATGGGGACTGCGTCCCCAGCCGCCGGGGCTAACCCCGCGAAGTTTTTCATGGTTTTTAAACTATGCTGACGCGCATCTTACTCTCTCTATACTCTACCGGGCTCATTCCACCGAGACCTAACTGGATCCTGCGCTCGTTGTAGTACTTGATGTACTGCTCGATCCGGTCTATCAATGCCTGGACAGTCTTATACTGGTCAAGGTCACCGATCTCCGTCTTGAGGTTTCCAAAGAAGCACTCGATGACGCTATTGTCATAGCAATTCCCCTTGTTCGACATGCTCCGCTCTATTCCGTTCCGCTTCATGAACTTGATATAGACGCCAGCCTTGTACAGCTTTCCCTGGTCCGAGTGCATCAGTGCTCCCTTCAGGCTCCTTCCAAGGGCTTCTGCCTTATCCTTCAGTTTGTCTAACATCCCCATAACCATATTGGAGTTCGGAGCCGTCGATATCTCATGGCTGACTACCTCCCTGTCAAAGAAGTCCAGCACCGGTGACAGGTATATCTTCGTTCCCAGATGATGGAACTCCGTCACGTCTGTGGTCATCTTCTTCATCGGTTCATCACTGCTGAACTCACGGTTCAAAGTGTTAGGAACAACGGCATCTGCATCTTCTTTATAATATCGGAACCGCTTTGGCCTGTATCTGCACTTCAGCCCCTCCTCCTTCATGATTTTGGCTACGGTCTTCTTGTCAACCTTTATCCCACGCTTCCCGAGTTCAACTGCTATTTTCCTGTGGCCATAATAGCCGAAGTTCTCCTGGAAGATAAGGATTACTTCTCGTCTCAGTCTCAGCTCCGCATCCGTCATCTCAAGATGGGACAGCCGATAAAAGTATGTGCTTTTACTCATACCTGAGACGGCAAGCATTACCCTAAGGCCATACGTCGGCACTAGCTCGCGTATCGCTATGACTTCTGCTGCCCAAGCCTTGCGGCATACTCCAACTCCATCTGCAGCTCGATCTCTTCTTTTTTTTTAAGATAATCGCATTCGGCCCGGAGCAGGAGATTGGTGTCTTCCAGTTCCCTTATTTTTGCCTCCAGTTCCTTCCTGGTAGAGCCTTTGTCGCTTTTACGTCGCATCGTAGTGTGGCTTTGAGCGGGAGCGGTCGGATAATATTCTCCAAGCAATCCCATCTCCGCTGCCAGTATCCAGCGACGGAGCGTCTGCCGGGAGACACCGAGGCTTTCCCTCCGCGAAGATAACTCATTTCCGCCACTTGACCGCACAACGTGCGCCATCATTTTCTTTTGCGATGTTGTCGCTGTCTGCAGGTAAGCCGTCACGGCCTTGATGTCTGCGTTAGAACGCGACCGGATCTCTCGCACTTTTTCCAATGAAAGCCCCATCGTGTCTGCCACCGTTTGCATCCTGATTCCAGACTCAATAGCACGGATTACCTTGATTTTCACTTGTGTGCTCACTGATCTCTTTAACTCTGGCATAATCCTTTCGTTTTATGTCCAAGTTTTTCGGGGCACCCCAGCTTTTTTTGTGGCTCGTCGAATGTGGTCCACAATGGCCTGCGAGGGCGAACTCAAAGGTATAAATGCAAGGACTGTGGCCGCCGTTTTGATGGCGGTATCCGCCGCGATAAATCCCAAGTAATAACTGACTTTGTAGAGGGCAAGCAGACATTGAGTCAGCTTGCCCTTAAGTATGGTGTGAAGGAGAAAACCATCCGCCGCGATCTGGAGGGAATGCACCATGTCCAGAAGATATCCAAGTACAAGCAGGTAAGCATACAAATGGACACGACCTATTGGGGACGGAGGTTCGGATTGATGGCCATCCGTGATGCCACACGTGGCAGGGTTCTCTGGCGTAAATATGTCACCCATGAGACGATTGCCGATTATATGGAGGGCGTCAATTGGTTGAAATCCAAAGGTTTCATAATATATGGTGCCGTCATTGATGGGATGAAAGGGTTGGCTAAAGCCTTATATCCGATCCCGGTTCAATTGTGTCAGTTCCACCAAATGCTGACCGTTCGCCACTATATCACCCAAGATCCGGATATAAAGGCCTCCAAGGCTCTACTGGATCTTGTCAACAACATTACAAGGATGGACAAGGAGAGCTTCATCGGAGCCTTCAACGAATGGTATGAAAAGTATCAAGACGTTCTGAATGAGCGAGTTCACGACAAGCGCATCAAGAAGAAAACACCGCCATTCATGCGTCCCAGGTTGCGGAGTGCATACTTCAGTGTAAAGCGGGACATGCCCCTTCTCTGGACGTTCTACGACCGGCCGGAACTCGGCCTTCCAAACACCAATAACGCTCTGGAGGGGCTGTTTTCTTGGTGGCGGGGG
>JAFROJ010000073.1 GCA_017429765.1 Bacteroidales bacterium
GCTGGCCTGTCACATACTTGTTGTATAAAAACGGGCTGTCCATTGAAATAACATTTTTGTTTTGACAAAATTAAGAAAATTTTCATATCTTTGCACCCGCTTTGATAAAAAGGAGGTGGTAAATTAGTTATGATCATAGTTCCCATCAAGGAAGGCGAGAACATCGAGAGAGCCCTCAAGAAATTCAAGAGAAAGTTCGAGAAGACCGGCGCTGTCCGCGAGATGCGCGCCCGCAAGAACTTCGAGAAGCCTTCTGTGAAGAAGAGAGCGGCGAGGATGAAAGCCATCTACGTCCAGCACCTCCAGCTCCAGGACGAGCAGTAATCCATCCCGGAGAAGCTTTTCATCAGACAAATCCAAAGGGTTTGTCTTTTTTTTGTTTATTTTTGTGAATATGGGAAAAAGCGGGAAGCGTAAAGCGTTGAAGGTGGTCCTATGGTCATTGGCTGGCCTGTGGATCCTTGTCATCATCGCCCTCCAGGTGGCGCTTAGTCCCCGGTTCCTTACCAGGATGGCAAACAGGCTGTCGGCCGAATATGTCGATGGCTCTGTCACCTTCTCAAAAGTCAACGCCTCGATGTTCAGGAGTTTCCCTCACCTGAACATCAGCGTGGAAGACTTCACCCTGACCTATCCCCATTCCCTCTTCGCCTCCCGGGACTCCCTTATCCAATCGGGAGATTCCCTCCACACCGCCGGGTGGGGCCCTTCCGGCGATGGCGAGGCCCAGGCTGACACCCTAGCCAGTCTCGACCGCCTCAGCCTGTCGGTCAACTATATGGAAGCCCTCCGCAAGAGGATCCGTATCCCCCACCTGATCCTCGAGCACCCCAGGATATTCCTGCATGCCTTCGATTCCACCGAGGCCAACTGGAACGTGCTGCGCTTTTCCGAGACAGCCGGGGACGACACCGCCGCCTTTGTCATCCCTCCCCTCTCAATAGGCAAGGTCAGCCTGGAGAAATACCCTCTCGCGGTCTACACAAGCCTCCAGGACAACCTGGCCGCCGCCCTTGACCTCGACCACCTGACGGTGAAGAGTCATCACGACCACTACGACATCGATCTCGGCACAATGATCCTCCTCTCCATGAGCGAGACAGGAAAGATGCGCCTCCCGGTCGGGATGAAGGCCAGGTTCAGCCCTGATTTCAAGAGAAACGCCTACTCGCTCGAGAACCTCAAGGCGTCCGTGGCCACCATCGACATGACGGCGGACTGCAAGGTGGAACTGGGGAAAGACAGCGTCATGGTGAAGGCGCGGGCCTTGATAAAAGACGAGCCCGTGAAGGACGTGGCTGACTATTTCGGGGAGAACTTCCCGATCCTGAAGAAGCTTGACACCGACGCCAGGATCTCGCTTGACGCGGCCTGCGACGGTTTCTACGTGAAAGAGACCGGGGATATGCCACCCCTGTCCATCCACCTTCAGGTGCCGGACTCCCGCCTCGGGTGGGAGGGCGTCCCGGAGAAGGGACGCTTCGACCTCGAGGCCACCGCCACCGTGGAAGACGGCAGGCTGAAAGCCCGGATCCCGGACCTTTGTTTCCACATCGACGGGGCTGACATAACTCTCAAAGGCTCGGCGGAAGACATCCTCGGCGGGGATCCCGTCATGGACCTTGACAGCCGTGTCCACCTCAAACTGGACACACTGGTCCGCTTCCTGCCTGCCGAGCTGGGCATATCCGCCTCAGGGAACCTGGAGGGGAAGATCAAGGGAAGATTCCGCCCGTCCCAACTCGACATCTACAACTTCGACAGGATGGGTGTCACTGCCGACTTTGTCAGCGACGGGATCAGGATCAAGGCGCCCAAGGATTCCCTCTCGGCCTTTCTGGGCAGGACATCGATCCGCCTCGGCCCCCTTGACATTGAGGACGAGGACGGGGACTCGGGCGAGCGAGTCGCCCTTTCGGCGACCGTCGACACCCTGCTCGCCGAGTACGGGGCCTCGACCTTCATCCGGGGGACAGGCATAAGGCTTGCCGCCCACAACGAGGAGGACGAGACGATAGCCGTAAGCCCGGGGAGACATCCCCTCCACGGCCACCTTGACATCACCTCGGCCGGAATGAGGGATCTGGACTCCATCTTCGTCGGAGTCAGGGGTTCCTCTAACATATTCAAACTGAGCCTCATACCCAAGGACAACAAGACAGTCCCCTACCTCAGCCTTTCCAGCCGGAACAAGTCTGTGGCGGTTAGGGAAAGAGAGAACCTCTTCTACGTGAAAGGAGCCTCCCTGCAAGTCTCCGCCCACCCGCTTCCCGCCGACAAACGCGACTCCCTCTCCAGGCCGCCTTCCGGCAGGACCAGAAGCCTCACGCTCCCGGACTTCCTGTCAGAGAAAGACTTCCAGAAAAAAGACATCCATATCAGCCTTGGGGAAGGAGTGGCCAGGTACGTAAGGGACTGGGAGATCTCCGGCGGCCTGAGGATCGACGAGGGCAGGGCCACCACACCCGCCTTCCCCCTGGACAACAAGATGTCTGACCTCTCCGCGAGATTCACCAACAACAGCCTTAACCTGTCCGGGGTCACCTTGCGGCCCGGATCCTCCGACTTATCCATAAGCGGCTCGCTCACCGGGATACGGAGGGCCATCACCACCGGAAGGGGCCGCCTGGCGCTTGACCTCAAACTCTCGTCCAGGCTCATCGACCTCAACGAGATTCTCTCCGCCTTCGGCACACGGCCGGAGGAGACATCCGCCGCCGTCCAGGACTCCGTCCCGGCTCCCTCCCTCATCGTTCTCCCGGCCAACCTCAACGCCAAAGTGGGTGTTCAGGCCGAGGCGGTCAGGTATTCAGACCTGGAGACCTCATTCGTGACCACCGATCTCGAGATGAAAGAACGCTGCCTTCAGGTGACGAACACCATAGCCATGACCAACATGGGAGAGGTTTTCCTGGAGGGGTTCTACTCGACCCGGACCAAGAAGGACATCAAGGCAGGCTTCGACCTTATGCTCTCCAACATCACCGCCGAGAAGGTCATCCAGCTCTTCCCCGCCGTCGACAGCATCACACCCATGCTCAAGGCTTTCAAGGGGCTTCTCGACTGCGAGATCGCCGCCACCTCCGCCATCGACACATCCATGAATATCGTTCTGCCATCCTTGAGCGGCATGATCAAGATCGACGGCAAGAACCTCTCTCTCTCCGAGAGCGAGGATCTGGACAATCTGCGCAAGACATTGATGTTCAAGGACAAGGACTCCAGCTACATCGACAGGATGTCGATCAGGGGGATTGTCAAGGAAAACCAGCTGGAGGTCTTCCCATTCATCCTCAAAGTGGACAGGTACACCCTGGCGCTCAACGGTCTTCAGGGTTTCGACCAGAATTTCAAGTACCACGTGGCCGCCATCAAGTCCCCCGTCCCGTTCCGCTTCGGCGTGAATCTGAAAGGGTCTTTCGACGACTGGCGCTGGAAACTCGGGAAAGCCAAGTACAAGAGCGTGAAGATCCCGCTGTTCGACGACGAGATCGACGGACTGAGACTCAATCTGGTAAGTTCCATCCACAACATCTTCGACAGGGGTATCGAGCAGGCCATCCGCCGCAACGAGGAGGCCCAGCAGGCCATCGAGGAGAAGAAAGCGGAAGTCGATTATTCTGTCGAGGAGACAGAGGAACTGTCGGAGGAGGAGAAAAAATTATTATCTTTGCAACCCTGACACGCGGGTGTGTTGGAACTGGTAGACAAGCCAGACTTAGGATCTGGTGCTTCGGCGTATGGGTTCGAGTCCCTTCACCCGCACTCTTAACGATAAAGTCTCTCGCGGAAACGTCGGGGGACTTTATTTGATATGGCTTTCAATAGCTTGGAGTTGTTGACGACACAGCGGAGCCATATCAGGAGGTAATCCGTACAGTCCGAGATTCCCCAAGGTCTCTTGATCAATTTTAAGGCCTCCGAGTTATAAAACCACCCGTTCTTGCAAGCATGGGATCCGAAATGAAGGAGAAAGGCGTCGTCATGGATGACACCCGGCCTTAATGTCCACTCGTGGACCAGGAGGCCTGAGCGGACATCGGCGGCGATGATCTTGGCCTCGGGATAGTAGGCGAAAACCTCACTCCAGTCCCTCACGGGCAGGAAACCATGAACGGCGGCCGCCAAAGTCAGGATCGTCTCGTCCTCCACTTTATTCCCGAACAGTTTGAATCGGAAGTCAAAATACCTCTCCTTAATGAAATCGCAAGTCTTAGAGAAGTCCTTTATCAGATCTCCGTTGTTCCGCACATAGTAAACCCCTCCCTGGCAGGTGATTTTACCGCTGACCTTGCCTTTCAACTCGCCAAGGTTCTCCAGATCCCACCAACCCTCATCGGAGTCCAAAGGGAACGCATGACCCAGAACGGCGAAATCCGGCGCCCCCTCGAACACCTCCCACAACCCGTTCAAGTCCCGGTAGGCGAGGCAATCGGCGTCTATGAATATGGTCTCCCCGAACGGCGAGAGATCGATTATCCTGAGCTTGTCCGCGAAAGAGAAGGCGGGATCGTCAATCACGACAACCTCGTCGAAATCCTCTGTCCAACGGTTCCGCCGGTCGCAAAGTATGGCGAAAGGAAGCGGCTCGAGAGAGTGTAACCTGTAGGAAAGCAACAGGTTATGGGCTATTCTATAATAGAACTCCTTTCCGGTCGCGACTGTTATGAAACCTTTCCCTTCCATCCGGTTTTTCTCAATATGATGTGACAGACCTTCCAAGCCACCCTGAACAGCGAGATATGGCTCTCCCTGGCTTTGGAGAGTAACTTGAAGAAGGTCTTCCTGTCCATGAAAAACAGCCTGGCAAGCGCGATGTAGGCGTCGTCATAACTCAAGGAATGACTCTCTTTCGCCATTTTATTGGCTCTCATCCCGATCTCGGCCCGGAGAGCCATCAGGTTGGAGTTCCATGCCCTCGGGTGTGACACTGATCCCCTGCGAAGATAGTTGCGGTAGACGCGCTCGTCAGCCACCATGACACAGGTGGCCCCGATTCCTGTCTTCATGGAGAACATCACGTCGTCCGAGTATCGTATCTCATCGAACCTTGCCCCGAGCCTCTCGATCAGCTCCCTTTTGATCATCTTGGACCAAGGGACCACATGGAAACACCTCAGGCGACTGTCGTCCCCTGTCTCCCGATAAAAAGTCAAAAGATTGTTCAGCCAATCCAGTTTATCCCCGGGATTCCAGTCTCCCTCCACTTCAATCAAGGTTGGGAAAAACACGATCTCGGCCTCGGAACCGTGATATTTATCCATCGCTTCAAAGGCACCCTCGACGAAAACATCGTCGGAGTCGGAGAACACAACCCATTGTCCCCGGGCCCGGTCAAGCCCTATGTTCCTGGCGGCCCCTCCTCCTTTGTTCTCAGGGGATATGATGAGAGTGAGGCCAGGCCTCCCCAGAATCGGATACCGTTCAAGGTAGGTCCCGGAGTCCGGGCTATGGTCGTCCACCACTATCACCTCGATGTCTTCCCTTACAGGAATAGACTCCAGACATCTCACGAGGAGTTCCGGATTATTGTGATGTGGAATGACAACCGAGTATCTGATCATATTAAATCCCTCAGCGCCAGCACGTTCTCGACAGGAGTAGCCCAACTTGTCACGAAACGGACCGCTACCTTCCCGTCGCCGGCCGGACACCAGTCCTCGAACCTGACCTTGCCGTGAAGCTCCACGGCCCTTTCCCTGGGCATCACGTAGAACCTCTGGTTGGTGGGCGAGTCGATGAACACCTCGTAGCCTTTCTCGAGGAATATCCCATTAAGCAGATCGGCCATCTCATTGGCGTGCCTGGCGGCCTTGAAGTACAAGTCGTCCGTGAAAAGAGTGTCGAACTGGATGCCCAGCATCCTTCCTTTCGCCAACAGGGCCCCGTGCTGCTTGATCGTGGTGAAGAAATGGGCGGGAGCGCCGTGGTGAGGGAAGACGACAGCCTCTCCGAAAAGGGCGCCGACCTTGGTGCCGCCCACATAAAACACCTCGCAGAGTTCAGGAATATCCTCCGGCCTGAGATCGTTCGCCCCGCTCGTCAGGCCGTAGCCCAACCTCGCGCCATCGATGAACAGGGGGATCGAGCGCCCGCAGCAGACCTCGTGGATGGCCTCAAGCTCGGCTTTGGAATATATTGTCCCGTACTCTGTCGGGAAGGAGATGTAGACCATCCCCGGAAAGACCATATGGTCGCGGGTCTCGTCCGCCATGAACGCCGCGATAAAGTCCTCCAGTTCCCCAGCGTCCATCTTCCCGTCGTGATCGGGAAGGGTAAGTACCTTATGGCCGGTGTATTCCACAGCGCCGCTCTCGTGGACACCGATGTGTCCGGTCCTGACGGCCACGACTCCCTCATAGTCCCTGAGCATCGAGGCTATGACCGTGGAGTTGGTCTGGGTGCCTCCGACTAGGAAGAACACGTCGGCGTCCGGCGCCCCGAAAGCGCCGCGTATCCTCTCCTTGGCGCTCTCGCAATACGGGTCAAGACCGTAACCCGGAGTCTGCTCCAGGTTAGTCTCGGCGAGGCGGCGCAATATTTCCGGACAGGCCCCCTCAGTGTAGTCGCTCTCAAATGACAACATGGTTTGTATCAAATGTTTCCGCAGGTCATTATGCCCTGCCGGAGTTAACTGTCAGCTCACGTAGGTGATTATTGAACGAGGTTCTCGACAGCAGGTCCTCGAGGGTGGTGTGCATCCTCCATCTCCAATAATGACGGGGGTTGGCCGGCACGTTGATCCTCTCGTCGGCGGGGTCGCCCTGGTAGCGGACCGTGTCGTCGATGGAGAGCCAATCCTGAAGCGGCAGGACGCAAAGCATGGCCGGGGACTCCAGGTGCTGTTTGACGATCCTCTCGCAGATCCACCCCTCGCAGGAGAACGGGGCCTGCCCCTCAAGGTGGAGCATGTCGTGGAAGTAGGTCTCAGTCTGGACCCTGTCCTCCTCCCACCATGCCCTCAGCGAGGAGGTGTCGTGGGAGCCGGTCGTGCAGACTGAGAGATAGGGATACCTCGCGGGATCGCCGAACTCGTCCTCAGGCGACTTCGGCATCCTCTGGACCTCGAGCGACAATATCCTCAACTCGTCCATCACCTCAGGGACACAGGCGGGGATCATGCCGAGATCCTCCCCGCAGGCGAGCATTCCGGTCGAGTCCAGCAAAGCCGGCAGTTTCATCATCGCGGTCTCCTTCCAGAATGAGTTGTGACGCCTGTAGAAGAAATCGTTGTACAAGTCGTTATAGGCGTCCTTCCCCTTCTGGTCAAGAGACTTGAAGGCATCGGTGTTCACGGACGAGATGCGGGGATGATACCATCCCGGACGGTGAGGATCAGGAACGAAGAGGTCTGTGTCGGGATCGAATCCCTTCGAGCGTAGCTCCTCAGCCGAATACGGCAGGGCGGGGTTGAAATGGCCGCGAAGGCCGGACTTGATCCCGAGGGGAATCTCCCAGATCCTGAAGAATCCGAGAATATGGTCGATGCGGAAAGCGTCGAAATACTCGCTCATCTTCCTCAGGCGGGCCTTCCACCAGCCGTAGCCGTCCTTAGCCATCTCCTCCCAGTTGTAAGTCGGGAAACCCCAGTTCTGGCCGTCCTCGGAGAAAGCGTCCGGCGGGGCGCCGGCCTGGGAATCCATGTTGAACAATTCCGGGTACTGCCAGGCGTCCACGCTCGTTCGGCTGATGCCGATCGGAAGGTCGCCCTTAAGGGCGATACCCTTCGAATGGGCGTAGCTGACAGCGTCTTTCAACTGGGCGTCTAGGCAGTACTGCTCCCAGCAATAGAAGTCCATCTTCTCCCCGTGAATCTCGCGGAAAGCGTCCACCCCGGCCCTTGAATACACGCTTAGCTCAGTCCATTTCCCGAACTCCGGGGTGCAGTTGAGATCCCTCAGCACACAGAAGGCCGAGTAGGGCACAAGCCAATGCTCATTCGCCTTGTAGAATGTCTTATATTCCTCACTCTCAAGTACTTCCCCACCGATAGACTTAAAGGCCTCCGTGAGCAGGCGAGTTTTCTCGTTACTGACCCTCTCATAGTCGATCTTGGGAAGGGAGTTGAGTTCCTTACGCAAGGCCTCATATTCCCCGGTCACCCTCACTCCGGCCTCCGGGAGGGAGATGAACTGCGGATGCAGGGCGAAAGTCGAGTTGGCGTTGTAGGGATAGGAATCCGTCCATGTCCTGGACATGGTGGTGTCGTTGATAGGGAGTATCTGGATGACACTCTGGCCTGTCGCCGCCGCCCAATCGGCCAGTTTCTTGATGTCCTTGAACTCGCCGACACCGAAACTGTCCTCGCTCCTGAGCGAGAACACGGGGATAGCCACTCCGGTTCCCCTCCAGGGCCTTATGTCGAAGGCAGGCTCGCGTTCCCTAACCACCACCATGGAATCCGCGGAGGAGAGGCCGGCCAACCTCCTGTTGGGGCCGGTCTCCCACACCACAGGCTCTAGAGTGGCCTCGTCGACGATGACGAATTTATACTCAAAGCTCCCGCTCGCCTCCAAAGACACCCGCCACAGCGGCGACCGCCAAGGCGACATGGGGATGAACCTCTTCCAGTCGTCGAACAGGGAACCGCTCCCCGTGACCGCGAGAACCTCCCCGCGACGGACCTGAGGGGCTGCGGTGATAAGCCCGACATTCCCGGCGGGAATCCCGGCGGGGGCCTTCTTCCCCCCGAAAATCACCCCAGTGAACGCTTTGGTCCAGAAAGGAGCGTCCCAAGGACGGTCGCTCCAACGGTCCCTGACCTCGATCGAGGTGAATCTGCCAGATGAGGGGATCTCAAGCGTATGGCTCCCCCACTCTCTCCGGACAATCTCGCCGTCTCTCTTCAGGACGTAGCCGTAGTCCAGGGTTTTCCAAGTTGAAGGCACATTGACCACGACCTGCCAAAGGCCGTCCGCGATGTACCTCATAGGGGTCTCTTTCCCGTCCGCGGCGACATAGGACAAAGACTCGCCCGGGACTGTGAAATATTCGACACTGAAAGATAAAAGCATAATCTCATAGGCCGGAGGGCTTACCTCCGAGTATTTCGCAATATAGCTAAAATATACGAAAATGGCTATCTTCGCGGGACAGATTCGGCTCAACCATGGACAGGAACGGAATAGAGATAATGGCTCCGGCGGGCAACTTCGAGTGCCTGTCAGCGGCGATAGGCGGAGGGGCGGACTCGGTCTATTTCGGGGTCGGCCGGCTCAACATGCGGTCGCGGTCGGCCAACAATTTCTCCCCCGAGGATCTTCCCGAGGTCACCCGGATCTGCCGGGAGGCCGGGGTCAAGTCCTACATGACTCTCAACATAGTCCTTTACGACGAGGACCTGGAGCCCATGAGGGAGGCCCTTGACGCCGCCAAGGAAGCAGGGGTGGACGCCGTGATAGCCTCCGACATGGCCGCGGTCGAGTATTGCCGTCGTGTCGGGCTTGAGGTCCACGCTTCCACCCAGCTCAATGTCTCGAACATAGAGGCTCTCAGGCACTGGGCGAGGTACGCTGACGTGATTGTCCTCGCGAGGGAACTCAACCTGAGGCAGGTGAAAGGAATACACGAGGCCATAGTGAAAGAAGGGATAAAGGGGCCGTCAGGAGAGTTGGTCCGCATCGAGATGTTCGCCCACGGGGCCCTCTGCATGGCTGTCTCCGGGAAATGCTACCTCAGCCTTCACTCCAACGGGAAATCCGGCAACCGGGGCGAGTGCTACCAGATCTGCCGCAGGGGCTACGAGGTCACCGACATCGAGACCGGCTATAAACTCAAGATAGACAACGAGTTCATCATGTCTCCCAAGGATCTGTGCACCATAGAGTTCATGGACAAGATCATAGACGCCGGAGTCAGGGTGTTCAAGATAGAGGGCAGGGCCAGGTCCGCCGAATATGTCAAGAGGACGGCCTCTTGCTATCGCCGGGCCGCGGACGCTGTCCTGGACGGGACTTATTCACCGGAGATGGCCGCCGCGCTCAAGACGGAGCTCAGCGAGGTGTTCAACAGGGGCTTCTGGGACGGCTACTACCAAGGGGCCAGGCTCGGCGAGTGGAGCGAGGTTTACGGCAGCCGGGCGAGGCGCCGGAAAGTCTATTTCGGGAAGGTCACCAACTGGTTCGACCGGCTCGGGGTGGCCGAGGTCCTGGTCGAGTCCGGTTCTTTCAAGGTCGGGGACGACTATCTCGCGATCGGCTCGACGACCGGGGTCCTTGAGGGCAAGGTCGCGGACATCTGGAAGGATATGGTGCCTGTCCGGGAGGCGCGTAAAGGCGAGTTATGCTCCATGCCTGTCTCTTTCCCCGAAGACTGGAAGGGGGACCGGAAACTGCGCCGCGGCGACAGGCTTTATCTTTGGGTGGTCGATGAGCCGGCGGATGGCTGATGGGTGAACCGTCTCGGTCCTTCTATCGAGCGCCAATAATCAGAGTCGAAACTTTCGGGACGCTTATAGGGGCCTTCGTGGTCGATCGTGAAGGCCAGGTAGGTTATCTTGTAGCCTTGCGACAGGAACATCCTCTCGTAGAACGTCTGCACCTCGTACAACTCCGCTCCGGCTCCGGCGGAAGTGTCCCTCCGGCAACCGTGGCCACCATAGAGATCGGTGGTTGAGGAGAGGATGGTGAGGCCGTTCTCGAGGGCGACGGCCTTGGAATATTCGTGAAGGAAACGGCTGTCTGTCTTGAGATTGATCACGCCGCCGGGCCTGAGGAACTTCCTGTACCGCTCCAGGAAGAGCGGGCTGGTCAGACGGGAATTCTCGCTCTTGAGCTGCGGATCGGAGAAAGTGAGCCAGATCTCAGAGACCTCCCCGGGACCGAAAAACGCCTCGATGAACTCGATCCTCGTCCGAAGGAAAGCCACATTCGGAAGCCTCTCCTCCGTCGCCGTCTTGGCCCCTCTCCAAAGCCTCGCCCCCTTGATGTCCACCCCGATATAATTCCTTGATGGAACCCGCTTTGACAGGTCTATCGTGTACTCCCCCTTCCCGCATCCCAGCTCAAGCACGATCGGCTGGTCCTGGGCGAACATTGTCCCGTTCCAACGGCCCTTGACCGGATGGTCATTCAGCCGCAAGCCCCCGGAAGGGTCACCGCTCTTGTCCAACACCAGGGAGGCGTCAGGTTGCAGAAGGCAGGAGAACGTCTCGTTCTCCGCGAATTTCCTTAATTTATCGTGTCCCATCGAGTCTTCTTAAAATGACGCCCATGCCCCGTACAGCGTCCGGATGATTCACCACTTTCGCTTTCAGGCGCCATTCGCCATGCTCTTCAAGATCCAGGGCGGGGCTGTAGGGCGAGATGAGGTCCTTAGTGTAATAAGCCGATCCCGCCGGGCGGGTGAGACTCACCAGGGCGGTGTCGACCAAGATCGAGTCAGATGGAGAGAACCACCTGAGATCCAAGACTATATCATCAGAGGGGAAGGTCTCGAAAGCTCCTCTCTCCAGCCTTGTGTAAAAGTCCAGGCCGTACTCCGCGGTCGAGTCCCCAAGATCCAGGATGAAGGAATATGTGTCGCCGTACTCGGCGTTTTCCCTCACCACGAAGAACTCACGTGAAGAGGGTCTGGAGCAAGCCGCGGCGGCGACCGCGAGGAGGAGTATCAGCGAACCGCCCCTCATGACAGGTCAGGATTTGCCCTTGGGGCCGCGCCGGCCACGGCCGTCACGCTTGTCCCCACGATGGCGGTTCCGGTTTCTCTGCTTCTTCGGCTTGTCGAACCTGGTGATGCTGTCATCACCAACAGCCGAGATGAACTGGGGACCCATGGGCTCCGGATCGAACTTCAGGGACTCGGGCCTCTCGCCGTTCCGGTTCATCATGATTATCTCCCTGACCTCGCCCGCGGAAAGAGGATAGACATTGGTGAGGGAACCTTTCTCGTAGGAGAAATACATTATCTCCTGAAGGATGTCTGTCTTGACAAGATAGGCCGGGCCGTCCTCGAACTCGAGAGGCTCGGTGACTTTCGGGATCCTCGTCTGGGCGTCCAGGTAATTGGCCACCTCATAGTTGAGGCAGCACTTCAGCTTGCCGCACTGCCCGGCCAGTTTCTGGGGATTCAGCGACAAGTCCTGGGCCCTGGCCGCGGAAGTGGAGATTGACTGGAAATTAGTGACATAGTTGGCGCAACAAAGCTCGCGGCCGCATATTCCGATGCCTCCTATCAGACCGGCCTCCTGACGGGCGCCGATCTGCTTCATCTCAATTCTGATCCGGAACTCCTCGGCGTAGACCTTGATAAGCTGGCGGAAGTCCACCCTGCCGTCGGCGATGTAGTAGAATATGGCCTTGGTGCCGTCTCCCTGGAACTCGACATCCCCGATCTTCATGTCCAGGCCAAGCTCGGCGGCGATCCTCCGGGCCTGGATCATCGTGTCCTGCTCCCGGGCTATGGCCTCCTGCCACTTTGTTATATCGAAAGGCTTCGCCCTGCGATAGATCTTCCTGAACTCCGTGGAGGCGGGATCAATGCCCTTGCACTTCATCTGGCGCCCCACGATCGGTCCCTCGAGGGTCACTATTCCCAGATCGTGCCCGTTGGCCGCCTCAACAATGACAAGGTCGCCGGTCTTTATGCCCTGACCGGAAGCGTTGACGTAAATCCCTTTCCTGGTGTTCTTGAACCTGACCTCGAAAAGGTCTTTGTACTGCTCCTGGCTCACTCCTTTCAACCAGTTGTAGGACTCGAGCTTGCAGCATCCCTGCCGATAAGAGCAGTCGTACTCCCCGGTCTCCGTGTCTCGGGAGACTGTGCAGCCGCGGCTGCAATCAAACTTTATGGACTCGTTGTCAATATTCTCCATCGTGTTGTCAATAAATTGAATACAACTTCCCGACCAGGTCGGAGAAGATGATTCTCTGCGCCACATTCCTGTCAATCAGCAGAACGGCCCTGTCAATGTGAGGGATCGCCAGCCTGGCGAAACTCTTCTTGCACTTGGAGGCGACCTCCCTCAGGACAGCCTCCTCCTCGGGGGTCATCCCCGCGATCAGGGTCAGGTCCTGCTGGACAAGGAATATCTTCCTCAGGCACTCAGCCGCGAATTTACAAAAAGCTTTCTGTTTTTCCCTTGAACCCAACCCGGCCAAAGTGTCGGCGAACGACAAGGCGGAGATAAGATCCTTGGAGTCAATAGCTTCCATCAGTCCGGCGAAGATTCCCATCCGCTCCTCGGAATCCTCTTTGCCGGAGAGGTAACGCAGGGCCTCCCCCACGCTTCCCCCGGCGGATTGGGCTGCCGCCGCGGCGTCTGCCGAGGACTTCCCGAAACGGGACTCAAGCGCCAGGGCCACCTCCTCCTTTGAGACAGGATTGAGCCTCATCGCCTGGCATCTGGAAGAGATTGTCTGCAAGACCTTCTCCGGGGCGTGGGTGATCATGAGGAACACCGTCTTGGACGGAGGCTCCTCGACGGCCTTCAGCAAGCGGTTGGCCGCGGACACATTCATCTTCTCGGGAAGATAGACCACCACAGCCTTCCAACCACCCTCCACGGGGGTCAGGTAGATGGTCTCCAGGATCTCCTTAGCCTCGGCGTTGTTGATCACTGTCTGCTTCCCGGCGATCCCGAAAGCGTCGTTAACCTCTGACTCCAGGGCATAGGGATTCTCTTTCATCAAGTCCCGCCAATAGCCGAGGAACAACTCGGCGCGCAACTTGTCGACTTTCTCGTTCACCTTCGTCCCTGAGGCGACCGGGTAGACATAATGGACATCCGGATGCATGATGCCCGAGACTTTGCGCTCGCTCCCGAAAAGCTCGCTCAGGAAAGCCAGGGTGACAGCCATGGCGCCGCATCCATCGTTCTCATAGAGCATGATGGCGTGAGGGACACGCCCGTCGCGGATCATCCCTTCCAAAGCCGAGACGACCTCCTTGTTGCCTATGATCTCCTTAAGCGTCATTTACTCCTCCCGGCCATTTGACACGCTATCTCCGCCAGGCAGGCTCTCTCCATGGAATCAGGGAGCCTTTCAAGCGCTTTGACGGCCTTTGAGGTATATTCCTCAAGACGCTCCGCCGCATATTCCATCCCCCCGTTCCCGAAGACGAAATCCCTGACTGTCAGCTTGTTCTCAGGATGGACGCCTATGTCCATCACCAGGCCCCGGATCCTCGCCTCCTCTTCTTTCCCGGCGTTTTTCAAGGCGCCGAGGAGAGGGAGGGTTATCTTCTGCTCGTCAAGATCGGCCCCCACGGGCTTCCCCAGTCCGGCGCCGCCAGAGTAGTCAAGCATGTCATCCTTGATCTGGAAAGCGATCCCGAGATCCACGCAATATTCCCTAACCGCCTCCCGGACCTGCTCCGGCGCTCCCACGGAGATAGCGGCCGCCAACCCGGAAGCCTCGAAAAGCGAGGCGGTCTTGCTGTAGATGATGCGGTAATAGTCTTCCTCGACAGTGTCCCCGCAAGCCGCCTTCTGCAACTGGAGCAACTCCCCCTCGGCCAGATCGGAGAGAGTCTTGGCGAATATCCGGATCACCACCTGTCCAAGATCACGCGAGGAAAGGATATTCTCCACGGCCTTGACAAGCCAATAATCCCCGATCAAAACGGACGCGGGCCCTCCCAGAAGCGACATGACAGTAGGGACTCCCCTCCTCTCGGAACTGTTGTCGGCGACATCGTCGTGGAGGAGAGTGGCGTTGTGGAGCAACTCCGACGCGACCGCGAAACGGACGCTGTCGGCATTGACCACGCCGCCGGAGCACGACCTCGCGACTAGAAGGGACATCAACGGGCGCAACTGCTTCCCCCCGTGGGAGAGAATCGCGGCGTTGGTGCTGTCCAGCAAGTCTATGTCACTTCTCAACGAGGACCGGATCAGGTCTGATACGTCTGTCCAATCTTTTCCGAGAAGACTCTTAATCCGTTCAAGCATCTTGAATATCAAGTCATTTGAGAAGGCCGGCCAATTCCTCCACCGTCTCCGGGAAAGAGATGAGCGCCCTTGAGGGGGCGTCCAGCATCCCCGTGGCCACATAATGGTCGAGAAGCGCGATCAGGGGATCGAAGAACCCGTCGATGTTCAAAGCGAATATCTTCCCGTCGTAAAGGTGAAGTTTCGCGAGCGTCAAGGTCTCGACCAGTTCGTCCAGGGTGCCGATCCCGCCCGGCAAAGCCAAAGCGGCGGAAGTTCCCAGGCGCATCCTTTCCTTGCGCTCGGCCATAGTGTCAGTCCAGACAGTCTCAGTCAAGGAAGGATAGGCGTATTCCCTCATGAAACGGGGCAGGACGCCGATGTGGCGCCCTCCGGCTTTGACCACCTCGTCCGCCACAACCCCCATAGTGCCCCTGACTGTGCCGCCTGAGACTATGGTGTAACCAAGCGAACAAGCCGCGCGGGTAGCCTCCCTCGCGGCCTGGTTGAGCTTAGGGTCAATATCACCGCTGGCCGAGCAGAAGATCACTATCCGGCGTTCCAGGGCCATCTGACTCATTATTAGAAGAATATAGCCAACGAGAAAGCGATCCCGTTGAAGTTGCCGCCGTCTTTCAGGCCAGTGATGGTGTCTCCAGTATTCTTGAGGTCGCTTTGATAGATGCTTCCGAAATTCCAGAAATACTTGGCGGACACCTGAAGGTGCCAGATGTCAAGACCGGCGCCGAGACTCAGGCCGTACTCGACTTTCCTGAGCTCGTCACTGTAGTTTGACTTGTTGGCGGTTATCTGGTACCCGGCGAAAGGCTCGACGAAGCCGTAAGGACGGAAGACCCAAAGGTCAGGGCCCCACTGAAGCTGCAGAGGGAGCTCGACGTAGCCGACCTTGGCCTGGAAATCCTCGTTGATCTGTTTCCCGGTCGAGTCGGTCCACTTGTCGAGGGACATGCCCTTCATCTGGTAAACCAGGCTGGGCTGGAAAGCGAAGCCGACCCCGAGGGGAATCTCGGCGACCAGACCGGCGTGATAAAGGTTAATGGATTTGGTGGAGACATCCTTGATCTTGGATGAGGAGGATGTCATGCCACCGGTGACTCCGACCCTGGCGTTGTTGTAATGCTGGGCGTTGAGGTTGAGCCCGAAAGCGAGGGCGGCCGCGACGGCCGCGAAAAGAATCTTTTTCATTTCTCGGAATTACTTGATGATCAAGCTCTAAAGAAGGGCGTCAAGTTTAGCGGTGATCTCGGCCTTGGGGACGTTCCCGACAAGCCTGTCGACCATCTCACCTCCCTTGAAGAAAAGAAGGGTGGGGATATTCCTGATCCCGTACTGGACGGCCAGGTCCTCGCAGTCGTCCACATTGCACTTGACGACGGCGACTTTGCCTTCATATTCACGGGCTACTGTCTCGACTGTGGGGCCGAGCATGCGGCAAGGCCCGCACCAGGTGGCCCAGAAATCGACGAGGACAAGATTATTGGAGGAGAGTATCTCTCCGAAATTCGTGTTTGTGGCGGTTATTTCCATAATAATAATCGATTATTGAGTGTCAAATCATACAAATTTAGCAAAAATCACGGGTCTTGCAAATCCCCTCACACCATCTTGTCGACGGTCCACAGGAAGGCCCTCAAGCCGAGCTCGGGATACATGGCGTCCCTCTCACGGAGAGCCTCCATCAACTCGTCGGCCTTCTCGTCATCGTTGACCACGGTCAGGACGGCGTAGTTCTGGGTAGGCCACGCGTGGTTGCCGTAATGAGGCTCCCCGCGCGCTCCGCCTCTTCCCATGATGTCCACCCATTGGGTGAAGCCGCGCTGGCCGCGCTCCTCGAGGAGATCCACGACCTCCTCGCCATATGCCTGGTTGTAAGCTATGAATATCGCTTTCATTCTATCTCTGTTTTATTTGTTCCCGGCGCGCCGCCTCTCCTGCCTGGTGGCGAATATGCAATAGATCGTGGGGATCAGGAACAAGGTGATGAGGGTCGAGAACGACAATCCCCAGCACACGGTCATTCCAAGGCAGCGCCACATCTCTGAGCCTTCCCCGGTCCCGACAGCCATGGGAACCATACCCAGGACGGTTGTCAAGGTGGTCATCAAGATCGGGCGCAGACGGCTTCGGGCGGCCGTGACAGAGGCCTCCACGACGCTCATCCCCCTCTCCCTCATAAGGATGGTGTAGTCGATCAGCACGATACCGTTCTTCACGACGATTCCCAGCAGGATGATTATTCCCACCATCGCCATCACCCCTAGATGGGTCCCGGTTAACCTGAGGCCCAGGATAACGCCTATGAAGGCGAACGGGACGGAGAACATGATCACCAGAGGGCTCATGAAGGACTCGAACTGCGAGGCCATGACCATGTAGACCAAGATGACGATCAAGACGATGAGGATGATAAGGTCCTTGAACATGTTCTGCTGATCCTCATAGTCTCCGGAAATCTCGGTGGAGATGTTGTTCGGGATATTCGTGTCCTTGAGGATCCCCTCGGTGACGCTCACGGCCTCGCTCAACGCCTTGCCCTTGGAGACTATGCCGGTCACGGAGATATACCTCTCGCGGTTCTTCCTCTCGATGGTCGGAGGCACCTTGGCCTCAACCACGGAGCCGAGGTCCTTGATTCTGACAGAGCCACCTGTCGGGGTGTAGATCAGTATGTTGCCGATGTCCTCGACGCTTGAGCGGAAACGTTTGTCATAGATGACACGGATGTTGTACTCGTCTCCCTCCTCCCTGTAGAAAGAGCCCACTGAACCGTTCATGGCGGCGCTGAAGGCCGCGGCGGCGGTCGTGGAGTTGAGACCGTTCAAGGCAAGTTTCTCCCTGTCGAAGTCAACCTGGTACTCGGGAGTGTAGTCGTCGCGGCTGAGCACCACCTGGGTGAACACCGGATCCTCCATCATCTTTGTCCTGACCTCCTTGGCTATCCTCTCGGTCTCGTCGAAGTCGTAGCCATAGATCTCAAGCTGGATCGAGGAAGCGCCTCCGACGCCACCCATGCCCTCCGAGACCGTGGCCTTCTTGACCTCGGGGTACTCGGCGAGGTCACGGCGGATGAGGTCGGCTATCTCCGACGAGGAGCGCTCACGCTTCTCCATCGAGCCGATGTTCACATTCATCGAGATGACATAAGAGCCGTTGTTCTGCATGCTTCCGATGATGTTGTCGGAACTGGCCTGGCCGTAACGGTATTGGAGCACCTTGATCTCCGGGATCTCGCTCTCCATCCTGTCGGCGAAGTTCTTGGCGAACTCGCCGGTCACGGTCTGCTCAGTGCCGACAGGGAGCTCGATCGAGACTGACAGGCGCCCCTCGTCCATTGTGGGGAAGAACTCCGTCTGAAGCCCGGGGGCGAGCGACGCCAGCACTCCGGCGAACAGGACCACAGCTATCCCGACCACAATCGCCCTGTGTGTGACAGCCCAGGCGATCAGCCTGGAATAAGCCTCGGAAAGCCAGGAGAGGAAGCTCTCGATGGGGTCGAATATGGCCCTGTGTAGCTTTCCGGTCTTCGGGCCGCTCCTGAGGAACCTGGAACAAAGCATCGGGACCAGGGTCAGGGCAGCCGTTGTGGAGATTATCATGATGATGCTGACAATCCATCCCAGCTGCTTGAACAGGATACCGGCCATTCCGGAGACCATCGTCAACGGGATGAACACGCAGAGCATCGTGAGAGTCGAGGCGATGACAGATATTCCCACCTCAGAGGTCGCGTGGACCGCCGCCTCCTTGGGCTTCTCCCCTCTCTCAAGGTGGGTCGAGATGTTCTCCAGCACGACTATGGCGTCGTCCACGACCATACCGATCGCGATCGACAGCGCCGACATCGAGATGATATTCAGCGTGTTGCCTGTGGCGAAAAGATAGACAAGGGATCCGAGCAGGGCTATAGGGATCGAGAGGACGATGATGAATGTCGCCCTCCATCGCCCGAGGAACACGAACACCACGAGCATGACCACGAGCAGGGTGATCATGATGGTCTCCTTGAGGGAATCGATCGTGTTCAGGATCTCTGAGGAGTTATCCACGACCTCGGTGATCTTTATGTCGGAAGGGAGAGTGGGCTCGATCTCCTGTATCCTCTTCTTGGCCGCGCGGACCACATTGACCGTGTTGGCTCCGCTCTGCTTCTGGATCGCGATCATGGCGGAACGGCGTCCGTTCGTGTACGAGATCTGGGATTTCTCCTCGAGCCCGTCCTCGACAGTCGCCACGTCCCGCAGGTAAACCACCTGGCCGTTGCGGTAACTCACAACGATGTCAAGCAGCTCGGAAGGATCCTTGAACTCCTTCTCAACCCTGAGGGAGAAGGACTCGGAGCCGATGTCGATGCTCCCTGAGGGGACATTGCGGTTCTCTGCCGCTATTATCTGGGATATTCCCGAGACTGTGAGACCGTAGGCTTCCAGTTTGGCCGGGTCGCAATAGACGTGGATCTCCCTGGCGGGGGCTCCGGCGACCGAGACAGTCCCGACTCCGGTCACCCTTCCCAGAGGGGTCACCACCCTGTCGTCCAGGATCCTGTCAAGGCCGTCCAGACTCTTGTCGGCGGTCGCCGAGAGGATGAGGATAGGCATGTCATCCATGCCGAACTTGAAGAGGACCGGCACGGAAGCCCCGTCGGGAAGCGAGGAGTTAACCAAATCCAGCTTGTCTCGGATGTCGTTGCTGGCGTCGTCGATGTCTGTGCCGTACTCGAACTCCAGCATGATGATGGAGACATTCTCCCTTGAACGGGATGTCAGGTTCTTAAGGTTGGCGACACTGTTCAGAGAGTTCTCGAGAAGCTTGGTGAGGTTGTTCTCGACATCAGAGGCGCTGGCTCCCTGATAAGAGGACATAACCAGCACCACATTGGCGTCGAAGTCGGGGAACTGCGCCACCGAAGTGTTTATGAGTGAGTAGATTCCGAATATCGCGAAAGCCATGAAGACCAAGGCCGTCGTGACCGGTTTGCTCACCGCTGATCTGATCAGGCTCATGACTCCGCGGTTTAGTTGTTCACCACCTGTACCTTGCCGCCGTCCTTGAGGCTGGTGCTGCCCTTGACAGTGACAACGTCACCCTCGGAAAGGCCCTCAAGGATCTCATACTTGCCGTCGATATGGCGACCCAGTTTCACCAGGGCGCTCTCGACAACCCCTTCCGGACGGAGGAGATAGACGCACCTCTGCCCGGAACCTTCCATCTTGACCACGGACTCCTCGGGGACAACGACGCTGTTGTTGACACCGAACTCCACCTTGACCCGGGCGAACATCCCGGGGCGGAGGGCCCTGTCAGAATTCTGAACGAGGATCTCGGTGACGAAGGTGTGGGTCATGGCGTCCATGGTGGGATAGATCTTGTTGATTTTCCCGGTGAAAGTCTTGCCGGGAAGAGCGTCGGCGGTGACCTCGACCACATTGCCTACCTTCACCTTAGTATAGTCGGACTCGGAGACTCCGACACGCAGCTTCACAGGAGTGATCTGCTGCACCACGAATATCGGCTGGCCGCTGTAGAGATCTCCCCGGTCGTAGTTCCTAGCTGTCACGACACCGCTGATGGGAGAGCGGAGATACGTGTTCTCCTCAAGATTGTTGTACGAGCGGCGGCTGACATTGAAGGCCATCTCGGCGGCGTCGAAATCAGACTTCGACACACCACCCTCCTCGTAGAGGCTCCTGAGACGGCTGAGCTCTGTCGAGTCGTTGGCCAGCTTCAGCCTGGACTGGTCGAGCTGGGCTGCGTCCATCGTGGCGAGGATCTGTCCCTTGCCCACGAAAGATCCCACATCCACCTTGATTGTCTGGATCCTGCCTCCGGTCTGGGGGGCGATATTATTGATGGCATAAGCCTCAACTGTCGACGAATAAACCTCTGTCTGAGGGACTTCCATAATCTCAGCCTCGGCTGTCGAGACCAGGGTCGCCCTCTCGGCCTCGGGAGCGGCGCTCCCGGTGTTCTTGCCTCCGCAGGCGGCCAGAATCGACACGGCCAGGGCGAAAGCGCTTGACTTGATAATCCTATCCATAATCTTTCTCTATTCTCTTACATGTTATCGAGATCCACCTCGCCCCTCTCGTCGATGAAGTCATATCCCAAGGTCTTCTCGAGATTGGATTTGGCGACGATGAAATTGTAAACCGCCTGGGACTGCTGCAAACTGGCCTGGGTCAGGGTCAGCTGGGCGTCGTTCATGTCAGTGATGGTGCCCTTGCCGACCTTGTACGACTTGGCGGCGATATCATAGGCCTTCCTGGCGAGACCTACCGCCTCGACGGCGGCGTTGTAACTGTTCATGTTGGTCTCCATCGTGTTGAGATATTGCCTTATGGCTATCCTCAGCTGCCTCTCGGTCTCGATCCTCTGGAGATCGAGCTCGACCGCCTGGACCTTCGCCTGCCTGACATCATAGTACCTCTTACCTCCGGTGAATATGGGAATATTCAGGCTGAGACCGACATAAGAGTAAGGCGACCACTTGTACTCGCTGAACTTGAAGTCGTTGGTCATGGCGATCATGTTGTAGGCGAAGGCGGCAGACAGGGTCGGCAGATAGGCCGCCTTGTACATCCGGATGGACGAGGCGAGCTGATCGGCCTGGATCTCCAGCTGCCGGAGAGTCGTGTTGTAGTCGAGGGAGGGGTTGTCGTTGTCGTGGATGTCCCTGAACATCTGGGCCGAATAGTCCTCCAGTGAGCCGGCTACATCGATATTCCTGTCCAGGTCAACCCCCATGACAGCCTTGAGCTGCCAGAGGGCCAGCATGACGGAGCTCTCGGCGTTGTAGACGTTAGGGATAGCCCCGGCCACCACCGACTTGGCCCTGGTGTACTCAAGCTCGGACGCTTTCTCGGCGTTGTGGCGCCTCTCGGTCTGGACGAAGTTCTCGACCGCGTTCTCGTAGACATCCTTGTAGACATTGAAGGCCTCCTTGGCGAGCAGCACGGCGTAGAAAGCCTGCTTGACCTGGGTGACCATGTCCAGCCTCGACGAGCGGGCCTTCTCGACGGCGAGGTCAACGGCCTGGCCGGAGATCCTGAGGCTCTCCCAGAGCTGGGCGTTCACCAAGGGCAGCTGGGCTGAGATCCCGTAATTGTAGGTGTTCCAGCGGCCCACGGCGAACCCGCTGTTAGAGTCGCCTGAGTCACTCTCCCCGGGAACGATCAGGGGCATCCCCTGCATGGCCGACAACTCGTTGATCCTGACGAAATAAGGGGCGAGGGAGCTGAGCATCCCGAATCCGCCTCCCTCATCGTCGTCGCCTCCGCTGTCGGAGTCCATGTACATGATCTGTTTCTTGATGGTCCTTTGGTAGGAACCGGAGCCGGAGACCTGGGGGAAAAGGGAGGAATATGTGCCCTTCTTGGCGTATTCGCTCCTCTCGATCTCCTTGTCGGCCACTTTTACCGCCACGTTCTCGCTGAGCGCTATCTTGAGAGCGTCGTCAAGCGAGAGCACCACGACCGAGTCGGACTTGTCCTGGCCGAAGGCAGGAAAGACCGCCATGGATAACAGCACTGTCCAGGCCAGTCTTCTTATTGTCTTTGTCATTATCGTTTATAATATATTAAGCCGGGAAAACCCCGCAAATATGGTGCTAAACTATGATAAAAAACGCCCTTTCGGCTATATCACGCCGAAATGACGCAAAGCTGTCACGACTCCGTCCTCATCCACCGGTCCGGTGACATAGTCAGCGGCCGCCTTCACCTCGTCGGGGGCGTTGGCCATAGCCACTCCCGTGCCGACGTGGCGAAGCATGGGAATATCATTCCCGCCGTCCCCGAAAGCCATGCATTCCTCCGGCCCCACACCTATCCTCTCCATGATCAGGGAGGCCCCGTACGACTTTGAGAGCCCTCCCGGGACTATGTCGGCGAAATAAGGATGCCATCTGGGATACTCGACACCTTTGAGGACCGGATGGAGATACTTTCTCTCCTCCTCGACTGTCATGTACATCGTGTACTGATAGACCTTGTGGCGTCTCGCCACTTCCTCGAGATCCAGGAAGCGGTCCGGGAAGAAATTCAGGGTCCTGGAGACCTCCCTGGTCCTCTCGTCCTCGAAATTGATCCCGCAGACCGTGTCGGCGAAAGACCAGCATGGCACCCGCCTCTCCCTGGTCATCCTGGCGATCTGGAGCGAGATGTCAACCGGAAGGGGATGATGGTCAATCACTTCCCCCTCGAAGATAGTCAACGCCCCGTTCATGGCGATGTAGCCGTCGAAAGGATAATCGTTGATGTTGTTCATCACCAGGACATGCCTTCCGCTGGAAATAAAGAGCTTCACGCCCTTGGCGCGAAGCTCGTCGAGACAATCTCTCAAAGGGTCCGACATCCCGGGAGCCCCGAACGACACCAGAGTGCCGTCGATGTCGAAGAATATGGCCTTGATCATCAGCTGTTGAGGCTTTTGGCGTAATGGGTCGGCTCGGCTTTCTTCGGACGGGAGTCCGGGATGACCGCCCTGGCCGGGATCTTCTTCTTGTAGGCATAGACGAGCAGCGCGATCCCGAGCAACACGAAAGGAATGCTGAGCGTCTGGCCCATATTGAAGAACATGTCGTTCTCGAACGCCTCCTGAGGCTCTTTGACGAACTCGATGATGAACCTCATCCCGAAGCAGACGATAAAGAATATCCCTATGAACGACCCCCTGTACATCTTGTCCAGTCTCTTGACATAGAGCCAGACCAGCCCGAGGCCGAGGATGAGGTAGCTCAGAGCCTCGTAGATCTGGGTGGGGTGCTTTGGCTCGGTCTCTCCCCTGCGCTCGAAGATAAAGCCCCAGGGAAGATTGGTGACATTGCCGTAAATCTCAGAGTTACAGAGGTTCCCGAGCCTGATGAAGGCCCCGGCGAACGCCACCGCGATGCATAGGTGATCCATGATCCAGAGGAAGTCGATGTGGTTCTTCTTGCCGTACTTGGCGGCGAACCACAGCATGCAGAGGATGAGCATGATCGCTCCCCCGTGGCTCGCCAGTCCCCCTTCCCAGACCTTGAACACCTCAAGGAGACCTCTCCAGGAACCGAAATAATACTTGAACCCGTAGAAAAGACAGTGTCCGAGCCGGGCTCCAACCAAGGTTCCGAAAAGAAGCGTGTAAAGCAGCGGGTCGAGGATATCCTTATTCAACTTCTCCCGCTCGAAGAACTTGACGAACATCCAGTAGCCCAGGATGAACCCCGAGACGAACAGAAGCCCGTACCACCTGACGGCGAAACCACCTATCCGGAATATCTCCGGATTCATGTTCCAATGCACAACGAGCGGATCCATAGCCTTTGATTATTCCTGGATGGCGGCGACACCGGGAAGGACCTTGCCCTCGATAGCCTCGAGCATGGCTCCTCCGCCAGTGCTGACATAACTCACCTTGTCCGCGAATCCCATCTTGGTCACGGCGGCGACGGAATCGCCTCCCCCGACGAGGGAATAGGCGCCGCGCTCAGTGGCCTTGGCGACAAGCTCGGCGATCTTCTCGGTGCCGGTGGCGAAATTAGGGAACTCGAACACCCCGGCGGGGCCGTTCCAAAGGATAGTCTTCGACGCGAGGATGATCCTGGCCCAGTTCTCGATGGAGGCGGGACCGCAGTCCAAACCCTCCCATCCGTCAGGGATCTTGTGCGAGGGGACTGTCATCTCGGGTGCGTCATCGCTGAAAGACTGGGTGACGCGGGTCTGCACAGAAAGCGAGACGTTGACTCCGAGATCCTGGGCCTTCAGCATGATTTCCTTGGCCTGCGGGATGAGCTCGTCCTCATGGAGAGAGTCACCGATACTGCCACCCTCGGCCTTGATGAAGGTGTAGCCCATGCCTCCGCAGATGATGAGGTTGTCCACCTTGCCGAGCAGGTTCTCCAGGACGGCGAGTTTCGAGGAGACCTTGGAGCCACCGATGATGGCGGTGAAAGGCCTGCGGGCGTTCTTGAGAACGTTGTCGATGGCCTTTATCTCTTTCTCCAGCAGGTAGCCGAACATCTTGTCATCAGGGAAATATGACGCGATCAGGGCGGTCGAGGCGTGAGCCCTGTGGGCGGTTCCGAAAGCGTCGTTGATGTAGCAGTCGGCGTAGGAGGCGAGTTTCTTCACGAACTCTTTCTGGCTCTCCTTGACAGCTTTCTTGGCGGCCTTCTTCTCCTCCTCGGTGGCGTCCTCGGCGAGTCCCCTGGGCTTGCCCTCCTCCTCGGCGTAAAAACGGAGGTTCTCGAGCATCAAGACCTCACCGGCCTTCAGGGCAGCGGCCTGAGCGTCGGCTTTCTGGCAGTCATCGGCGAACTGGACAGGGACTCCGAGACACTCGGAGACATGGTTCACTATATGCTTGAGGGAGAACTTGGGATTCACTCCCTTGGGGCGTCCGAGATGGGACATCAAAATGAGGGAACCTCCCTCGGCAAGGACTTTCTTGAGGGTCGGGAGAGCCGCGCGGATACGGGTGTCGTCGGTGATGTTGAAATTCTCGTCAAGCGGGACATTGAAATCCACCCTGACAATGGCTCTCTTGCCTTTAAAGTCGTAGGAATCGATGTGCTGTTGCATGTTAATGAATATTTATTCGAATATTTGTCGTGTTTTTCCGGAGCAAAGATACTATTTTTTTATCTTTGCACCATCATGGCGATAGAGTTTCCCTCAGAACAATGGAAAGACTACGAGCTCATCGACTCCGGAGGAGGGGTGAAGCTTGAGAGGTTCGGTGGGTATGTCCTCGCCCGTCCGGAGCCTAAGGCGTTGTGGGACAAAGAGATGACCGACAGCGAATGGGATTCGTTGACCCACGTCAGATTCACCCCCGGAGCGGGTTTCGGCAAGGCCGGTAAAGAGGACAGCGGCACTTGGGACCGTCTCAAGGCCATGCCAGGCCAGTGGTGGATCCGTTATTCGGGACTAAGCCTAAGGCTGGGGCTCACCTCCTTCAAGCATGTGGGAGTCTTCCCCGAGCAGGCCCCGAACTGGGAATATATCACCAAGCGTACCTCGGAGATAGCCGCCGCCACCGGCGGGCGTCCCAAGGTGCTGAACCTTTTCGCCTACACCGGGGCCGCCTCGCTCGCAGCCAAAGCGGCCGGAGCCGATGTGACACATCTCGACTCGGTCAGGCAGGTCGTCACCTGGGCGCGTGAGAACCAGGAACGCAGCTGCCTGGACGGGATCCGCTGGGTTGTCGAGGACGCCATGAAATTCGCCCGCAGGGAGGCCCGGCGCGGCAATGTCTACCAAGGGATAATACTTGATCCTCCAGCCTACGGGCACGGGCCCGACGGGGAGAGATGGAAGCTGGACGAGTGTCTTTTCGAGATGATGCGGAATGTCGGCAGGATCCTGGCCCCGGAGAACAGTTTCCTCGTCTTGAATCTCTATTCCAACGGCTTCTCGGCCGCCCTTGGGGAGACGGTGATCCGCCAGGCTCTCGACCTGCCGGACTCCACCGTCCTCGACTCAGGGGAACTCGCCCTCAGGGACCGCTTCGGCAAAGTCCTGCCCCTTTCCATTTTCGTACGCCTCGAACGCTAGGCGTTGGCGTTCAGGAAATCGGCGATGTCGGACTCCAGCTCCTCGGCGAAACTCTCGTCCCCAAGTTTCTTGATCTCGCTGGTCATGTAATAGATCAACTGGCAGTTGTACTCGAGATCATCCTTGTACTCGGGATAGAAATCCAGGTACAGGGCTATCGATTCCTTGAGCTGGCCATCCAGCTCCAGCGCGACCTCCCTCGCTTTCTCAGGCTTCTCGAGAGCGTAATAGTACCTGACCATCTCGATCGGATAGAGGGCGTTCGAGGCCCAGCCGAGCAACGAGTTGTCCAACGGGTACCTGTCCGGCCTCATCACCTCGCGGCACTTGTCCAGCGTCTCCTCGGCCCTCTCATATTCCCCGGCCTTGAGGAAGGCGGAGGCGGAAGAGACGAAGAGATTGCGGAGGGACATGACCCCCATGAAGGTGTACATGTTCTGATAGTCAATCAGATAGTTGTCCGCCGAAACCGCGTCGAACTTGAAGGTCTCCGTCAGCTTGGTGTAGAGCTCGTCGGTGTCGACCAGGCCGAGATCGAAGGTTGTCACCTTGTTCTTGATCGGGGTGAACCTGTAGGAGAAACCGTCGTACATCAAATAGTCCTTGAGGCCTATGTTCAGGTCCCCTCCCTGGTTGAGGAGGTTTATCGGCCTGTCCCATTTGTAGTTCGAGAGAAGGTCGAGCATGAACAGCTCCGGCTTGGTCAGGCCGGACTTGTCGGCGGGGATCTCCAGGGTGATGGAATCCGGGATCCTGTCCGCGAACTTGGGACTCACTATCCCGTACTTGAGGCAGTTCTCCTTGTTCACTGGGATAATCATCTTCCTTGACATCCAGTAGTCAAGCTTCCTCCCGTCGGCGGTGATGACCTTGGCGTCAGGATGCTTGAACACCATGACGCAGTCGGAGATGTTGACGGGCTGTTCCCTGGTGTCCTGGATGACCACCCAGTCGTTGGTGCCGTAGAGGTACTGCTCCTGGCCTATCGAGAGGTCGAGAGGCCCGGCGTTGTTGATGGCGTACCTCATCTGGTCGATGTACCAGTCGGTCCCGAGCAGCGAGGTGTTGCAAATCCTGACGTCGTTCCTGATTCCCTCGACCTCCTGGGCGTACCACAAAGGGAAGGTGTCATTGTCGCCGTGGGTGACGAGAATCCCGTTCCGGCCAGTCGAGTTGAGATAATTATAAGCCACTTCCACCGAGGTGAAGCGGTTGCTCCTGTCGTGGTCGTCCCATTCCTGGGCGCACATGAGCGCCGGCACCCCGAGGCATGCGAGAGTCACGAGGGCGGACACCGCCAGCCGGCCCTTGCCCTTGACGGCGATGGATATCCATGAATACAAGGCCGCCACGGCCAGTCCGATCCATATGGTGAAAGCGTAGAAAGAGCCGGCGTAGGCGTAATCCCTCTCCCTCACCTGGAAAGGAGGCTGGTTGAGGTACATCACGACAGCGATCCCGGTCATGAAAAAGAGGAGGAAGGTGAGCCAGCACCCTCTCTTGTCCTTGTCGAACTGGAACAGAAGCCCGAGGATCCCGAGCAGCAAGGGCAGGAAGAACAGATGGTTCTTGCCCTTGTTCTCCTTGAGCCACTCCGGGGCGTTCCCCTGATCCCCGAGACGCATGTTGTCGATCGCCTTGATCCCGCTCTCCCAGTTCCCGGTGAACAAGTCGGCGGTCGGGGCGTGGATCTCGTTCTGCCTCCCGACAAAGTTCCACATGAAATACCTCCAGTACATCCAACCCATCTGGAAATCAAGGAAATAGAAGATGTTTGTCCCGAAAGTGGGCTTTTTGTAGTCGGCTCCGGGCACGGTCCTGCCCTTCCCGTTCATGTACTGCTGGTAGAACTTGATCGACTTGTCATCATTGCTGTACATCCTGGGGAAGATCATCTTCCCGGCCGGGTCGTAGACCGGCTCCACAGGACTGGCCACCTTCTTGTACTTCCCGTTGAGAGGCGCCCAGTAAGTCCCCTGCTTGAGGGTGTACGGAGCCCCGAAATACTGGCCATAGACAAGCGGGACGGAGCCGTACTGCTCGCGGGAGAGATAGCGGACAAGGGTGAACGCGTTGTCGGGCTGGTACTCGTTGGTGGGAGTCTTGGCGTGGGATCGGATGACCACGACACTGAATATCGAGAAGCCGATAAGGATCGTGGTGACACAGAGCAAGGCGGTGTTCCAGAACACCTTCCCCTTGCTCAAAGTCCTGAAGAGGCCCCAGAAACAGGCGCCCAGGAGCGCGAGCATGAAGAAGGTGGCCCCGGTGTTGTACGGCAACCCCATCACGTTGACGAAGAAGAGGTCGAAATAGGCCGCCAGCTTCGGGATCCACGGGATCATCACGAAGAACATGCCTCCGATCAGCGCGGCCGACAGAAGCAGGATCTTGACACACTCCCAGAAGGTGAAAGGCTGGTCCTCACGGGTCTTGTAATAGTACATGAAGACTATCATCGGGAGGGCCAGGAGGTTCAGGACATGAACCCCGATCGACAATCCCATCAGGAAGGATATCAGGACAATCCATCGGTTCGCGTACCTGCGGTCCTCGGCCTCGTACCACTTGGCCATCGCCCAGACCACCATGGCGGTGAAAAGGGAGGACATGGCGTAGACCTCTCCCTCGACGGCGGAGAACCAGAAAGTGTCAGAGAAGCAGTTGGCGAGGGCTCCCACAGCGCCGCTTCCGAATATCGCCAGGGCGTCCGCGGCGGTATATTCACCGCTCCCGCCGTCCTCTCGTCTATTGGTAGTGATCAACCTCTTGGCCAGGAAGACTATCGTCAGATAGAGGAAGACGTTAGTCAACGCGGCGCAGAGGGCGCTGAGGCAGTTGACCATCACGGCCGCCTTGGAGGCACCGGTGAACATTGTGAAAAACCGGGCTATAAGCTGGAAGACCGGGTTTCCCGGGGGGTGTCCCACCTCAATCTTGAAAGACGAGGCTATGAACTCGCCGCAATCCCAGAAAGAGGCGGTCGGCTCGATGGTGGAGAGATATGTGAACACGGAGATGAGAAAAACCACCGCCGCGGTCAGAAGATTCCATTGTCTGAATTTCCTGCTGTTCATGATTTCTAAGGCATAATCCGGACAAAGATACAAAAGGAATAGCTATCTTTGCAAAAATAGGTGGTAGAAAATGAAGCCCGACAACGACTGGAAGCAACGTCTCGGAGTGGTCTACTCGACCGATCCGGACTTTAGGTATTCCTCTGGCGAGGAGAGCGAGACCGAGACTCTCCCCCCGTCCAGGCAACGCCTCATCGTGACCATTGACAGGAGGAACAGGGGCGGGAAACAAGTGACCCTTGTCAGCGGATTCAACGGCACCCGCGAGGATCTCGCCGAGCTGGGAAGGACCCTGAAGGTGAGATGCGGGGTGGGAGGATCCGCAAAAGACGGAGAGATCACGATCCAAGGCGACTTCAGGGACAGGGTCACCGCCATCCTGAAAGAGCTCGGCTACAACGCCAAAAGAGGTAACTGACAAGCGATGGACCTGATCGAGAACCCGATATTCTGCGCCCTGGCGGTCTTCTTCACGCTGCTCTTCCTGCTGAACCTGAGGAGCTTCCTGAAGGTCGCCCCCTCCCTGTGGGACTGTGTGGCCAGATGGAAGGGGAACATCACTCTGGAAGACAGCATCCAGCTTTCCAGAAGCCGGAACTGGATCGCCGCCATCCTTTTCATCCCGTTCTGCCTGATGGTTTTCGCCTTCGGTCTCTACTCCCCCGATTTCCTGTCGGGGATGTCCGGGACATTCCAGTTGCTGACAGTGACCGGCGTGTTCATGGCCTATCTCATCCTCAGGGCTTTCCTGAACTGGCAGCTGGAGATGCACAACTACAACTCCGGCGTGTTCACGGCGGCCAACATGTCGTTCTACAACTATTTCGTCCTTCTTTTTTTCCTGCTGTTCCTGACCGGCGGCCTATGGGCGGCCCTCGCCGCCGATCGGGCCTCCGCGAGGCCTGTGATGCTGTGGGAGGCGGGGCTCACCTATCTTGTCTACATATTCAGGCGAGGGCAGATTTTCGCGTCCGTTTGCAATCCTTTCGCGACATTTTTATATCTTTGCAGCCTTGAAATACTTCCGACCGCCGCCCTGGTTCTTTCGGCCTGGTTGTTCTGAAACGGGGATCGGATGAATTGAAGAGCTTATGCCTGTACGCAAGATATTGATATCTCAACGGCCCCCTATCAACGAGGCGCCTTACACCGCATTGAAAGAAAAGTACGGAGTCGATATCACCTTCCGTCGGTTCTTTATGATCGAGCCGCTCACTTCCAGGGAGTTCCGCTCCCAGAGGATCAACATCCTAGACTACACCGCCGTCGTGTTCTCCTCTCGCCACGCCATCGACGCTTTCTACGGTCTCTGCGATGAACTCAGGGTCAAGGTGCCTGAGACCATGAAATATTTCTGCACCACCGAGGCCGTGGCCATGTATCTCCAGAAACATATCGTCTTCCGCAAGCGTAAGATCTTCTTCGGCGACGGGAGACCGGAGTCCATCCTGGACCTGATCGGCACCAAACACAAGTGCGAGAAGTTCCTTGTGACACAGTCCGACTCAAGCGGAAGCTCCTCACTGACAAGACTTTTCGACGCCAAGGGGATTGACTACAAAGTGGCTGTCCTCGTCAAGAGCGTCCCTCAGGATTTGAAAGACATGGATTTGAAGGAATACGACATGATCGTGTTCTACAATCCCTACGACGTCAAGTCCCTCCTCGAGAACTTTCCCGGCTTCGAGCAAGGCGACATCAGATTCGTCTCTTTCGGCAAATCCATCGTGAAAGCGATGGAGGAGGCGGGGCTGTCAATAGATGTGAAGGCTCCCACCCCGGAGGCCCCGTCGGTGGCCAGGGCCATCGAGCTCTATCTCCAGGCCGGCAATTAAACAGTTATGGACACTCTACCGAGATCCGAGCGCCTCAGGGGCAAGGCGGCGGTTTCGGCCCTGATGTCGAAGGGCCGATGGGGTGTCGGACATCGCCTCAAATACTGCTATCTCAAGAATGATCCCCCGGAAGGCGCCAACCGGATCATGGTCTCCGTCCCTAAGCGCCTGTTCAAAAGGGCCGTCAAGAGAAATCTCCTGAAAAGAAGGCTGCGCGAGGCCTACAGGACCCGTAAAAGCCTGCTTCCCCCAACAGCGACAGACATCCTCCTTCTCTACAACACAAAGGAAGAGTTGGATTTCAACTCGATCCGTGAGGAGGTGGAGGCTGTTTTAAACAAAATCGCCGATGAGAGACAGTTATAGCGTGCCCAGATGGCGCAAAGTCACGAGGGATGTCCTCTCGGCCCCTTTCCTCGGCCTGATCTGGTTCTACCGGACCTGTGTCGGGCCATATATTCCCAAAACATGCCGCTTCGAGCCCTCCTGCTCAACCTATGCCCTGGAGGCTTTCCGCAAATGGGGGCCTTTCAAGGGACTCTACCTGACGGTGCGAAGGGTGCTCCGCTGCAACCCTTGGGGAGGCAGCGGCTACGATCCGGTACCCTGATCAGAATTTCCCGTTCTTTTTCCTGGAACGAAGACGGGAGATGCTCTCCACGAGAAGTTGGTCCCGCAGGATATGCCTCGCGGCGATGAAATCCAATATGGCCGCCACGACCGGCAGGACGGCGGTCCATTTGAAGACCACCCCATCGGCCGCCGTGAGATAATCAAAGACCAGCCATCCCTGCAAGCCAAGCAGGACAAGCCCCGCCAGGACGGCAGTGCGCATCTGGAACACCCTGACATTGAATGTCAGCAATGAGATGAGCTGAAGGGCCCCGGCGACGATCAGGAGTATGAGATAAGGGATGAAGGCGATGTACTTGACTTCATCGACATGGGAGCCACCCGGCCCCACCGAGAATGATTTGACGCTGAAAAACAAGGCCGCGACCAAGGCCGTCGCGACAGCGAGATACAATGTCTGAATTCTTTGCCACATGTCGCGAAAATAGATATTTCCGGCGAATTTTCTTATATTTGATATCCCCAAAAACACAAAGCCATGAGAATAGCGGAATCTGAACTGATAATAAACCCTGACGGGTCGGCTTTCCACATCCATCTCAGACCTGAGGAACTCGCCGACACTGTCATCCTGGTCGGCGACCCCGGCAGGGTGGACTTGGTGGAGGAATACCTCTCAGACATCGAGTTCCGCCACTCCTCCAGGGAGTTCGTGTCGGTCACCGGGAAATATAACGGGAAACGGGTCACCACCCTTTCCACAGGCATCGGCACCGACAACTGCGACATCGTCATGACGGAGTTGGACGCCCTCGCCAATGTTGACTTCGAGACCCGGGAACCGAAAGAAGAGAGGCGGGAGCTGACCGTTCTCCGGATAGGAACATCCGGGGCCATCCAGCCCGACATCCCTTTGGGATCCCCTATATTCTCTTATTATTCAATCGGTTGCGACGGATTGCTCAACTGGTACGCCGACAGGGACAAGATCACGGACCGGGAGATGGAGGAAGCTTTCAAGGCCCATGTCAACTGGGACAAGAACCTGCCCTCCCCATATTTCGTGAAAGCGAGCGACGAGCTGGCGGCGCGTTTCGAGGACTGCTCCGTGAAAGGCATGACAGTGTCGGCCCCGGGATTCTACGGCCCGCAGGGAAGGGTTGTCAGGCTCCGTCTCGCCATGCCCGACATGCTCGACAGATTCGAGTCGTTCAGGTCCGGAGGCTTCAGGATCACCAATTTCGAGATGGAGAGCTCGGCGATCGCCGGGCTGGCCAGGCATATGGGCCACCAGGCCGGAACGATCTGCGTCGCGATAGCCAACCGGCACCTCAAAAGCGCCAACCCTGACTACAAGTCATTGATCCGCTCCCTTGTGGAACTCTCGCTGGACAGGCTGACAAAAGAATAGACCCACGATCAGCCCACCTGACGAGAGGGCGAGCTGTTGAAGACGGCGATGACGTCCTTCTCGTAAGTCCTGGTGACAGGGATGGGCGGGATGGTCTCGTTATCCAGCTCCAGCTCATATCCATCCTTCTCCTTCCGCAAGACCTTGACCTTGTCCATGTTGACTATGTACTTCCTGTGGCAACGGACAAGGCTGCTTCCCTTGAAACTGTCCTCCACGGTCTTCATCCTGCAACGGATCATATAACGCTTTAGCTCGCCCCTGCTGTCGGTGTAACGGACTATGATGTAGTTATCGTCCGACTCCATGTAGTACAGGTTGGAGGCGCTGACGCAAAGCTTAAGGTTGCCGCTGTTGTCGAACAGGGTGATCTTCTCGAGCTTGGAGGGAAGGACATTCTCGTCCAGGACGACATTGCTGTAATTCATCAGCCTGATCGTCTGGTTCTTGTCCTGCAAGGCGAAATACATCCCGGCAAGGATGTCGGGGATGATCAGGGAGATGGTGCCGTACAGCAGGGCGTTCCCGAGAGTCCCCGGGAACCGCTCCCAGCCGATCCCCGTGATCGGTACGGTGATGAATGAATATGCCAGGCAGATGATGACCACCTCGGCGAGACACCAGGCGAAGTACCCGAAGAAGGTCATGTTCCAGACATTCCTTGTCTTGTACATCAGGAACCTGCTCAACACGACGAACAGCAGGGAACCTGTGGCGAAAAGGACGGTGAAGACGAAAAACCGGGAATTCCCGAGAGCCATCCAGCTGTTATGGGAGAACGGGAGACTGAGGAGAAGGAACACGATGGAGAACAACGCCGCGAAAGTCACGGTGTAGGTGAGCTGGTTCTTTTCCCTGAGATAAGCCGGGACTCTCTTGCTTGTGAACGCCATCGGTTTCTCTTTGTCAACGCGAAGATAGCATTATTTTTAGGATATCCGGCATTCCGGTTTTTACCACAAATAACAACGATTCGCCACTTTCCGACAAAATAAGGCGCCCCTGGGGCAATTCGCCACAATTATTTCGTCCCCGCCGGGGATAATGGTAATTTAGCGTGGTTAAATAATATCACAGACTATGAGAATAATCGGGACAGGAAGCGCGCTTCCAAAGAAAATAGTCACGAACGAGATGCTGTCTGAGTTCCTTGACACCAGCGACGAGTGGATCACCACCCGCACCGGTATCAAGTCCAGGCATGTCATCTCGGACGAGAGGATCGAGGATCTCGGCGCGGAGGCTGTGAACAAGGCTTTGGAGATGTCCGGGCTTAAAGCCTCCGACATCGACCTGTTCATCGTGTCCAACGTGATCTCCGAGTATGACACCCCGGGCATGAGCTGCCTCGTGGCGGCCAAGACCGGCCTGAGTTGCCCCATGTTTGACATCAATTGCGCCTGCCCTGGCTTCGTCTACGCCCTCGACATGGCGGAGACATACTACAAGGCCGGGAAAGTCAAGAACGTGTTGATAGCCTGTGTCGAGGAACCTTCCAGAATGGCCAGCTGGGACGACCGGGCCACCTGCGTCCTGTTCGGGGACGGGGCCGGGGCGGCCGTGCTGACAGAGGGTGACAACATCCTCGGGACAAGGCTCAACGCCCAGCCGGACGTGGACAAGATCTGGATGAGGAGGAGACTTTTCCACACCCCCTACATCGAGTTCCCGGAAATGGACATCCCAATGCAGATGAAAGGCCGCGAGGTCTTCCGTTTCGCCGTCGAGGCCTGCACCAACGGGGTCAAGAGCCTTCTGGACGAGATCGGTGTCAAAAAGGAAGACGTGTCGTGGTTCATGGTGCATCAGGCCAACAAGAGGATCATAGATTCCATAATCGACTACATGAAAGTGCCTGCCGACAGGTTCCCCGTGAACATCCAGGACCACGGGAACTCCTCATCCGCCTCATGCCCCATCCTCCTGGACGAGTGCAACAGGAAAGGCATGTTCAAGAGAGGAGACTTGATGGTCCTGAGCGCTTTCGGCGCCGGTCTTCTCTCAGGAGCCGCCGTACTTGAATGGTAATCCGACTTTTATCGTTATATTCGCGTTTCACCGGCCATAGCCGGGAAAACAGATAATAAGAATAATCATATATGGACAAAAGAGTTGTTATCACGGGCATGGGAGTCATCTCCCCTGTAGGAAATGACGTGCCCACTTTCTGGAATAACCTTATTCACGGAGTGTGCGGAATCGAGTACATCGAGGAATTCTCCACCGAGAAACTCCCCGTCAGCATCGCCGGGACAGTGAAGGATTTCCACGCCGAGGAATATGGCATGGACAAGCCGTTCATCCGCAAGCAGGACCTTTTCACCCAGTACGGTGTCGCCGCCGCCTACCAGGCTGTCAAGCAGTCAGGGCTGAAGTCGACCGGTGAGGGCCAGAACATCGACCCGTTCAGGTTCGGCGTTTATTTCGGTTCCGGGATAGGAGGCTTCGCCACCCAGTTCAGGGAGATGGCCAAGATGATCGATGACCCCTCCGGGCAGTGGATATCCCCCCTGTTCATCCCCACGATGATCTCGAACATAGCCGCCGGCCACATCGCCATCATCAACCAGGCCAACGGCCCCTGCCTTGACATTGTCACCGCCTGCGCGACATCGACCAACGCCATGGGCGAGGCTTTCAGGGCCATCAAGCACGGCTACGCAGACGCCATCATCACAGGTGGCAGCGAGAACGCGACCATCCCGATCGGCATCGCCGGCTTCGCCAACGCCAAGGCTCTCTCAAGGGCGACCGATCCCAAGTACGCCTCTCTCCCCTTCAACGCCAACAGGGCGGGATTCGTCATGGGGGACGGCGCCGCCGCCCTCGTCCTCGAGGAATATGAGCACGCCAAGGCCCGCGGGGCCGAGATTCTCGGCGAGATGGTGGGTTACGGCAACACCTGCGACGCCTATCACTCGACAGCCCCCAGGCCGGATGGCACCACCCAGGCCGAGTGCATCAGGCTCGCCCTCAAGGAGGCCGGGTTCGACGAGAACAAGGACAACCTCTACATCAACGCCCACGGTACCGGCACCAAGCTCAACGACGCCGCCGAGACCCTGGCCTACAAGAACGCCCTCGGGGACTTCGCCTACAAGGCTCACATCAGTTCCATCAAGTCCATGACCGGACACATGTTCGGCGCCGCCGGCGCCGCCGAGGCCATCGCGACACTGCTGACTCTGAGGGACGGGATCTGCCCTCCCACGATCAACCTGGACACCCCTGATCCCGAGTGTGACCTTGACTACACCCCCAACCATGCGGTCGAGGCCGACATCACTCTAGGAATATCCGACTCCTTCGGCTTCGGCGGGCATGACGCCTGCGTCGCCTTCAGGAAAAGCGGGGATTAAAACCGGAAACTATCATGACTCAAACACTTAGTCTCGAGGACATCAAGATGTTCCTCCCTCACAGGGAGCCTATGCTCCTGATTGAGGAAGCCTATATCGACGAGGCCGGCCTGGCGCACTCAAAGTACAGGATCAAGGAAGACGAGTTCTTCACCAGGGGTCATTTCCCCGGCAATCCTGTGGTCCCAGGGGTCATCCTCTGCGAGATCATGGCCCAAAGCTGCGCTATCCTGGTCAAGGACGAGATTCCCGGCAACATAACCCTCTACGCCGGGATCGACAAGGTCCGCTTCAAGAACACCGTGAAACCAGGAGACCTCTGCGAGGTGACCGCGAGCCTTGACGACCGTCGGGGGCAGTTGTTCTTCTGCTCCGCCAAACTCGAGGTCAACGGCAAGCTCTGCTGCAAGGGCATGCCCTCCTTCGCCCTGGTTCCCATCCAGAAATAAGATGGAATACAGGGAGTTGAGTCCTGACGAGTTCGAGGACATCTCTTCGAGGATCCTCCATGAGGACAATCACGTCCTGGTGTTCGACAAGGCCGTGGGCGAGATTGTCCAGGGCGACAAGACCGGCGACGAGTGTCTCGCCGAGACCCTCAAGGCGTTCATAGCCCAGAGGGACGGGAAGCCCGGAAAGGTGTTTCTGGGTGTCCCCCACCGCCTGGACAGGCCTGTGAGCGGGATTGTCGTCTTCGCCAAGACTTCGAAATCCCTGTCCAGACTTGCGGACATGTTCCGCTCCGGAAACGTCCACAAGACCTACTGGGCGCTCTGCTGCCACGCCCCCGCCAGGGAGTCTGGCGAGTTGACCGGCTGGATGGTACGGAACGAGAGGCTCAACAAGAGCTTCCTCGTCAAGGAGGGGACCCCCGGCGCGAAACTGGCCCGACTGACCTACAGGCTCGCCGCCAGGACAGAGCGCTATTTCCTCATAGAGGTCCAGCTGCTCACCGGGCGCCACCACCAGATACGCTGCCAGTTGTCAGGGATGGGTTGCCCCATCAAGGGGGATCTCAAGTACGGCGCCCCGAGGTCAAACCCCGACGGCGGCATATCCCTCCACTCCAGGGAGATCACCTTCATCCACCCTGTCCGCAAGGAAGAGATCAGAGTCACAGCCCCCGTCCCGTCGTCCTGGAAGGGAGTGTCCTCATTTCAACCTGTCTAAGGCCCTGTCCTGCAACCATTCCGACGGTGTCTTCCCGGTGTTGACCTTGAACGCCATGTTGAAAGACACGGTGGAGTGGAAGCCGGACATCGTGGCAGCCTCAGCAACTTTCAACCTCGGGTGTTTCTTGAACAAGGAGATAGCGTATTGCACCCGGTGATAGTTCACGAATTGCCGGAAGTTCCTGCCTGACAGGATATTGACGGTTCGGGACAGGTACAGTTTGTTGGTGTAGAGCTCCGCGGCCATGTCATCCATCCTGAACTCCGGGTCCAGATAAGGCTTTTTCTCCGTCATGAAGAGCAGGATCCGGCTGTACAGGTTGTTCATCTTCTTGTCCTCCTCAGCCTTGTCGATGAAGGGAGTCCTGAGATTGCCTTTCATTATCTCCTTGACTTTCGACTCGGCGGTTCTCGTCAGCAGGAAAGTCCTTCCGGTCATGGCCTTGAGATAGAGGACAACATACAGAAGCATAAGAAAGACTATGGAGACCACGCTCATCAAGTCCCCCGCGTCGCCCGGGACTTGGAAGACGCAAAGGGAGTAGATTCCAAGGCCGAGGAACACCAGGGAGTAGACCGACCTTGAATAGTCCTCCAGACTGTACCAGACCGAGTTGTTGCGGAAGAACAGCCTGATCCCGTCAAATCGCCTGGCTGTGGATAAGATGAGGTTGAAAGCGAACACGGCCAACATGACCATGCACGAGAGCACGACCCTGTCCGACCTGAAACCGAGAAAGCCGGACGGGACGGTCAGGCTGTACACAAGGGAGAGGAACACGGCCGCGTCAATCAATATGGCGGACTTTAAGGAAAGGGCCGGCTTCTCATAGGAGCATGGATACATGACCAGGATCTCGGCCGAGGCCATTGCGTCCAGCGTCAGGTTCATCGCCTCAAGGGACTCTGTCAAAGCGGCTTCCAGGAGGATCAAAACGGTTCCCGTCAATCCGGCCATCATCCTCACGGCGACCCGCTTCGGATCGCCTCGGGGTTTTTTAGAGAGGTCAAAAACCAGAAAGAAGAGGTACTCGAGAATCAGGAATAAGGAAAATAGTGTCATCATCTTGTTCCAGGTTAGAAGGCAGATCGGGTTTTCGCGTATGAATTTAGCGATGAAATATCAAAACAATAACCCCCGGCGGTAGTTCGCCGGGGGTATAACCCGATATTGGGGGATCAAAAACAAAAATTAAGATTTCTTGTCCTTGATCGAGTCGAATCCCCTGCCGTAAACCCCGGCCACAGACGAGACAGAGAGGAAGGCGTCGGGGTCGATAGCCTTTATGGAGCGAAGCAGCAGGTTGACATCCGATTTCCTGGTGATTACCATCAAGACCGAGGACACCTGCTTGGTGTACCAGCCCCGTCCCTCGAGCACGGTGACCCCGCGGTGGAAATCCTTGGCTATCATGTCGGCGATAGCCTCGAACTCGTGGGACATGATGAAGACCTGGACACTCTGCTTGGCGCCGGCGAGATAAAGGTCGGCCACATTGCCGCACACCGTCACTATGATCATTCCGTACACAGCCGTGATGAACTTGTCCACGAATGGAAGCCGCTGTCCGTCAGCCGTGAAGGAAGGGACCAGAAGAGACGAGACGATGATGAACACATCGATCAGCAGAATGACTTTACCCGGAGAAATATTCCTGTACTTCGTGATTATCAAGGCTATAATGTCCGTGCCTCCGGAGCTGCCTCCCTGCGAGATCGACATCCCGATCCCAAGTCCGGCCATGGAACCTCCTATGATGGAGCAAAGGAGTTTGCCGTTGGACAAGGCGAAATCCTGGATGAACTGGGCGGGAATCAGGGTCTGCTCGATGTTCAGGCAGAACGAGGCCAGGAATATGGCATAGACGGTTTTCACCCCGAACGACGGCCCGATGATGAATAAAGAGATCAGGAGCAGGACGGCGTTGATCACGAAATAGGTGTATCCCATCTTGATCCCGGTGGCGAACTGGATAATGGCGCTGATACCTGACACCCCGCCTCCGAACATGTTGTTAGGGGTCAGGAATATGGTCCACCCGCAGGTGTAGATGACTATTCCCAGCGTGATGAGCAGGTATTCCTTAATTGTTCTCAGTATGTTCTTCTCCCTTGACGGCATTGGCTGATTTCTTTTTAAGTTTAAGATTGATTCCGGTCTTCATCTCGTCGAATCCCTCGCCATAGACCGTGCTGGCCGACGAGACGGTGACAAAAGCTTTAGGGTCTATCTCCTTGACAGCCCTGGTGATGGTGTGTAACTCCGGCTTGCGGACCATGATCAGAAGCACCTTCTTGCTCTCCCCGGAGTACCATCCCTGGGCGTCGAGAGCCGTGACTCCCCTCTTGAGGTCGTTGATGACCATATCCGCTATCTCTTTGTACTTGTCCGAGAACACCATGACCTGCCAGGTCGAGTTACGCCCGAGCAGCACCCAGTCCACGAACACGGAGAAGATGACCATAGCCACATAACCATAGACCATGTCCTCGACCGTCTTTCCGGGGATGAGGAGCACCGAGGCGATGATGAACATGTCGAGGGCGAGGAAGACCCTGCCTAGGGAGATGGGCCAGAACTTGTTGATTATCAACGCGACAATGTCAGTCCCGCCAGTGCTTCCGCCACGAGCGAGGATGCATGTGATACCAATGGACTCTATGATGGCGGCGACCAGCACGAGAAGGAGCTTGTTGTCGAAGAACACGTAGAGGAACTCCATCTCGGAGAAGATGTCCAGGCCGATGGTCGACAGGCCGATGGCGAATATGGTCTTGAACCCGAATCCCTTGCCCAGGATAATGAAGCCTGCAAACAGGAGAAAGGCGTTGATCGCCACGTAGGAGATGTACACGGGAATACCGGTCGCGAAGTTGATGATCGTGCTGGCTCCCGTCACCCCACCGCTCGCGATCCCGTTGGGGATAAGCATATCAGCCCAGGCGAAAGCGTAGAGAATGACACCCAGGGTGATGACACAATAGTCCCCGAGGGTGGTCAGGACATTCTGCCTGGTCAAGTTAAGTTTCAAGGTCATTTCAGCGATTCTATTTGATGACGATATTGACTATCCTGCCCGGCACCACGATCACTTTGGCGATGGACTTGTCGCCGACCCACTTGGCGGTCTGCTCCATGGCCTTGATCTCGGTCTCGACCTCGGCGGGCGACATCGATTTGGGGAGATCGACCATGAAACGGGTCTTGCCGTTGAATGACACGGGGTACTTGACAGTGTCCTCAGCCGCCAAGGCGGGATTGAAGACAGGGAAACTGGCGTAAGTCACGCTCTCCTCATGCCCCAGGAGCGACCAGAGTTCCTCGGCGATGTGCGGGGCGAACGGGGAAAGAAGGACGGTCATGGGCTCCAGGATGGCGCGCTTGCGGCATTTCATGGCGCCCAAGTCGTTAAGGGCGATCATGTAGGCGCTCACGGTGGTGTTGAAAGAGAAATGCTCGATGTCATATTCCTCCTTCCCGATCAGTTTGTGCAGGGCCTTAAGCTCCTCGGAGGTGGGCTCCTCGTCGCTGACGGAGAAGACGTCACCGTCGAAGAACAGCCTCCAGAACTTCCTAAGGAAGCGGTTGACGCCGTCGATGCCCTTTGTGTCCCAGGGCTTGCTCTGCTCCAGAGGCCCGAGGAACATCTCGTAGAGCCTCAGGGTGTCGGCGCCGTAGTCGTCACAGATCTTGTCGGGATTCACCACATTAAACATGGACTTGCTCATCTTCTCGACAGCCCATCCGCAGATGTACTCCCCGTTCTCGAGGACGAACTCGGCGTCGGCGAACTCGGGCCTCCAGGCCTTGAAGCCCTCGAGGTCGAGACGGTCGCCCCGGACCAGGCTGATGTCCACGTGGATCTCCGTGGTCTGGTACTTGTCCTTGAGGCCGAGGGAGACGAAGGTGTTAGTCCCGACGATCCTGTAGACAAAGCTTGAGCGCCCCTGAATCATTCCCTGGTTGATGAGCTTGCGGAAAGGCTCGTCCTCGCAGACATAACCCAGGTCGAAGAGGAACTTGTTCCAGAAACGGGAGTAGATGAGGTGTCCGGTGGCGTGCTCGGTGCCTCCTATGTAGAGATCCACATCGCGCCAGTAGGCGTCTATCTCCTTGTCCACCAGGGCGTTGTCGTTGTGGGGATCCATGTAGCGGAGATAGTAGGCGCTGGAACCCGCGAAACCAGGCATGGTGCTGGTCTCAAGAGGGTAACCATTGTAGGTCCAATCCTTTGCCCTGGCGAGAGGCGGCTCGCCGTTCTCGGTCGGCTTGAACTCGTCGATCTCAGGGAGGGTCAAGGGAAGATCCTCGAAAGGCACCGGGGTCGGGATCCCGTCCTTGTAATAGATCGGGAACGGCTCGCCCCAATACCTTTGGCGACTGAATATGGCGTCGCGGAGCCTGTAATTAACCTTGCGGTGGCCGATGCCGCGCGCCTCAACATAATCGATGGCGGCGGGAATAGCGTCCTTGACCTCCATCCCGTCGAGGAAACCGGAGTTGACCATCTTGCCCTCCTTGGCGTCGAAACTGGACTCGCTCACGTCGCAACCGGCGATGATCGGCACGATCGGGAGGTTGAATTTCCTGGCGAAAGCATAGTCGCGGCTGTCGTGGGCGGGGACGGCCATGATGGCGCCCGTGCCGTAGCCCGCGAGGACATATTCGGAGATCCACACAGGGACCCTCTCGCCAGTCAGGGGATTGACCCCGTAAGAGCCGGAGAAGACTCCCGTGACCGTCTTTGTCTCGGCTATCCTCTCGCGCTCGGTCTTCTTCTTCACATAAGCGAGGTACTCATCAACCTCGGCCCTGCGGTCCGCCGTGGTGAGAATGTCCACCAGCCCGCTCTCCGGGGCGAGAACCATGAACGTCACCCCGAAGACGGTGTCCACGCGAGTCGTGAATATCGTGACATCATGCTCCTCGTCTCCGTTATAGCACTTGAACACCACCTCGCAGCCGTTGGATTTGCCGATCCAGTTGCGCTGCATCTCCTTGAGCGAGTCTGTCCAGTCGATCCTGTCCAGACCCTCTAGAAGCCTTCCGGCGTACGCCGAGACACGCAACTGCCACTGCATCATCTTCTTCTGCTCAACGGGAAAACCTCCGCGCACGGACAGCCCGTCCTTGACCTCGTCGTTGGCCAGGACAGTGCCGAGGCCGGCGCACCAGTTGACGGAAGTCTCGCCCTGGTAGGCGATCCGGTAGTTCATCAGCATGTCGGACTTCTCCTTCCCGGAGAAAGCCTTCCACTGGTCGGCCGAGAACGGGTCATGCTCGGAACAGGCGGCGTTGACGGCCTCGCTGCCTCCGGTCTCGAAGGCCGCTATAAGGTCCTCGACAGGCCTGGCCTTGCCGAGATCATTGTCGTACCAGCTGCCGAACATCTTGAGGAAGGCCCACTGGGTCCATTTGTAATACTTCGGGTCGCAGGTCCTGACCTCACGGTCCCAGTCATATGAGAACCCGATCCGGTCCATCTGGCCGCGGTAACGGTTGATGTTGTTGACTGTGGTGACCTCAGGATGCTGGCCGGTCTGGATGGCATACTGCTCGGCGGGAAGGCCGAAGGCGTCATATCCCATCGGATGAAGGACATTGAAGCCCTTCAGCCTCTTGTACCTGGAGAAAATGTCACTGGCTATGTAGCCGAGCGGGTGGCCGACATGGAGCCCCGCCCCGGAGGGATAGGGGAACATGTCGAGAACATAGAATTTCGGCTTGGAGGGATCTGCCTCAGTCTTGAAAGTCCCTTTCTCCGCCCAATAGGCCTGCCACTTGCTCTCAATTGTCCTGAAATCGTAATCCATTATCTGTCTGTTGTTTCTTGTGTCCACTATTTCTTTATCCCGAAACTTTTCGTCCCTTTCTTCTCGAGGCGGAACTCAATGTAGAGCGAAATCTCGGAGCGCACCTTCTTGCCGAGCACCTTGCCGGGCTTCCATTTGGGCGAACCGCTGACGATCCTGACCGCCTCCTCATCGAGAAGAGGGTCAGCGCCCTTGAGCACCTTGACGTCACGGACCTTGCCTTCCTCGTCGATGATGAAATCGACCAGCACCCGGCCCTGAATCCCTTGATTGACAGCCTCCTGCGGGTACTTCATGTAGGAATAGACCCACTTCTGGAGGAAGACTTTGGGATCGTCGCTCCCAAGGAAGGAAGGCTTCACGTCGCAATCATAATAAGGCACCGCCCCGGAGATCCCGCCGGTGAGCTTGACGGTCTCAGAGGGATTGAATATCGGCTTCGGGCCGTTCGCCAGCGCGACCGAATAGCTGTAGATGTATTCCAGCTCTTTTTCCATCGTGTCGAAATCGATGATGGACTGGGTGTCCCTCTCGGTGTCGTGGGCCGCGTAGCGCCCTGTGGTGAACATGATGGAGGGAATGCCCTTGTCGTAGAAGGCGACATGATCGGAAGGATAAGGCTCCTGCGTCACGATGGAGGGCCTGATAGGCTGCAAGTCGCCGGAGATAGACTCCACCATGGCGTTCATGTCGGCGTTCGAGGAGGTGTAGGCGTAGAAACCGTCTGTCCCGGTGCCGAGCATGTCGAGGTTTATCATGGCCTCGATGTTGGAAACGTCTGAGAACGAGCGATTAAGGAAGTACCATGACCCGGCGAAAGTCTCCTTGGAGGCTCCGAACCCTACCAGGAGGACAGACCTCCGGAGCATGACCCTGTTGGTCTGAAGCATCCTCGCCAGCTCAAGCAACATGGCCGCTCCGGACGCGTTGCCATTAGCCCCGAAATAGATTCTCTCAACCTTGCGGCCGTCCACTGTCATGGTACCGGAGCCAAGATTGTCCATCCTGGCACCAATGACTATGTATCTGTCCCTCATGGTTTTGTCGCCACCTTGGATGAAGGCGCAGACATTCCTCGACGTGAGGGTGTCCCCGTTCTCCTGGCGGATCCCGAACGGGTCCCCACTCGCTCCGGAGATCACATCCACCCCGTATTCTTTCAACACCTCTGTCAGATACTCGGCGGTCATCTTCTCACCTTCCGATCCGGCCTTCCGGCCTTCCATCATGGCGGAGGAGATAGTGGCGACGTGCCTCTTAAGGGAGGTGACAGTCTCGCTGTCCCCCAGATCCGAGTATCCCGCCCTGAACTGGGCGTCAGCGGGCCGAGCCATAAGAAGGGAGGCGGCAACCGCCAGAATGAGCGCTGGTTTTCTGTTCATTTTCTCTTTCTGTCTAAAATCCAGACACCCTCCGGGCAAAAATCCTGCCTTTTGACCTCGGTCATGAAAGCCTTGGCCTCGCTCTCGTCGTCAGTCCCGCCTATGCCGACCGCGGTGCGTCCCTCCGTGAAGCCGAAGAACTCCGGCTCGTAACCAAGATCCTTCAGCCTGGCGGCGCACTTGTCGGCGTTATCCTTGTTGGAGAAAGCGCCCATGATGACATAGAAACGCCTCTTGCCCGGCTTAGCGTCAGACGCCGGAGCGGGTTCTTCAGCGACCTCTGTCCCAACAGGTTCCTGAGCCTGCTTGAGAGCAGCGGCGCGCTCCAGGGAATCGGCCTGGCGACGCTGGATCTCCGCCTTCATCGAGGCTATATCCTTTGAGGTCGGCCGACCGGCCAGGGAACGGAAGAAGTCGCATCCCGTGGCCAGCATGGCCACCGAAAGCGACAACAAAGCTATTCTGGCAAATCTTCCCATCACGCCTGAACGAAGGCGATGATCTCGCCTTTGACGACCTTCTCACCCTGTTTCCCGAGGACAGCCACGACACGGCCGTCAATGGCGGGGACTATCTCCTCCATCCCGTAATAGGTCTGGACGAATCCCATGCCTTCCCCGGCCTTGACCTCGGTACCTGCCACGGGGGCGGCCGAGGCGTCATCCACATCCACCTGCCACAGCAGCTGGCCCTTCACGGGAGCCTGGACTGGAACGGCGCCGGGATAGCGCCTGCAATACTCCTCGACATCGAACTTGGGCATCTCCACGACGGGACGGGTGACGACAATCGGCGCCCCGGCCTTGGCCTTGAAGTCCTCAAGCTCCTTGTTGAAGCGTTCCTTGGCGATGCCGCTCTTGTAGTCGAGGTACTGGCGCTCGTGCATCGCGAGCTCGAAGAGTTCCTCGTCGTCCTGACCGTAATCCCAGCCGTTCTCGTCCATGATCTTACGGAACCTCGGGAGCTCGTCGGGATAATTGTCCTGGGGGTCGCCGGTGGAGAACTCCAGGCCTTTGGACTTGGCGAGTTCGATGACCTCCGGGGCGAGAGGCCCGGGAAGCTGGCCCATATTCCCGAGGATCATTCCCCAGGTGTCCTTGTCGATGGTTGTCCAGCGAGGCTTGTCGTTCAGCATGTTGAACAGGTTCATCAGGGCGGTGTTCTTGACATACTGGCTGAAGGGGGTCACGAGAGGCGGGTAGCCGAGGCGCGGCCACACATATTCAACCTCCTGGAAGAGCTTGACCATCAGGGTGTCGAGGCTCATCTCAGGACGGCCGTGGGCCCTCTGGGCGGCGTTGATGGCGCCCTGGAACCCCTTCAGGTCGGCCATCATTGAGCCCATCATTCCTCCCGGAAGGCCGCAGCCCACGAGCAGGGAGCTCATCTGAGAGTTAGTGGGGTTGATCCAATAGCCGAGGAAGTCGTCTATGAACTTCTGGGTAAGACGGCGGACCTCCATGTAGGCGTCCATGTTGATGTCCTTCACGAGGAAACCGTCGGCCTTCATCATCTCGCGGATGGTGATCACGTCCGGATGGACCTTGCCCCAGGAGAGGGGCTCGACGGCCACGTCCAGGTAGTCTGCGCCGGCGCGGGCGACCTCCAGCATCGAGGCCGGGGAGAAGCCGGGGCCGGTGTGGCCGTGATACTGGACAACGATGTGGGGATATTTGGTCTTGATCTCCTTGACCAGGTTGTAGAGAACAGTCGGACGGCCGATCCCGGCCATGTCCTTGAGGCAGATCTCGTCGCAGCCGTATCCGACCACCTTGTCCACTATGCCCATGTAATACTCCACGGTGTGGACAGGAGAGTGGGTTATCGACAAGGCGACCTGGGAGATCATGCCACCCTTCTTCGCGCCCTCGACCGAGACCTTCAGGTTGCGGTGGTCATTGAGGCCGCAGAAAGAGCGGGCGATGTCAGTGCCCTGCTTTTTCTTAACCTCGAACATCAGGTAGCGGACATCCCTCGGCACAGGATTCATCCTGAGCGCGTTAAGGCCTCTTTCCAGCATGTGTGTCTGGATCCCGGCCTTGTGGAAGGGGGCTGTCCACTCCCGGACGGCGACATTCGGGTTCTCTCCGAAGAGGAGGTTGACCTGCTCGAAAGCGCCGCCGTTAGTCTCGACCCTGTCGAAGCAACCCATGTCCACGATGGCGGGAGCGACCTCGCGGAGCTGGTCGACCCGAGGGACATACTTGCCCGAACTCTGCCACATGTCCCTGTAAACCAGGGAGAACTTTATTTCTCTAGCCATATTCAGAATCTTTTTCCTTTAATCTTACAAATATACTCATTTTCTCCCTTTGTTCGGAAACTTTTCTCCTTGGTCATCAACGACTGTCGGCGGGAAGAGTCCCGAGATCCTCGAAAAGCCGGCGGTAAGCGTCGGCTTTTCTTTGCAGGGGAAGGGGGTAAGCCCTTGAAGTCGAGGGCAGCCGGTAGAAATCCAGTTCCCGGCCTTCCAGATTGACGTGAATATGTCCTCCCATCGGCGGCTCCTCCGCGCCGAACAGGCCACAAAGCGTCTCAGTGGCCTTCTGGCCTGTGGTCACGACTGCCCCGCAGCCGGGGATCCTCTCCAGCAATGAAGCGATGTCCGTGGGCTCGACCACCTCCAGGAACTTGTCCGAGGCGTTGTCCTTTAGGCGCCTCACCGCCGTCGCCGTGTCGAAAAGGGCGATTCCCTTTTCCTCGCAGAAACTCTTGATCTCCAGCAACTTGAACTTCCTGGCATCGGTGTCGACAAACCTGTCTTTGTCCCCGTGGAACACTATTCCCATGATCCTCCAGAAATCATTGATGAAGTTAGGGTAATAGAACTCCACGCTCCAACGCTTCGGCTGCGGAGGGAAGCTGCCGAGGAAAAGCACCTTGGCGTTCCCAGGCAGGAAGGGCTCGAAAGGATGCCGCTCGATCCCGGGGTCCATGGCTACGCTTTAAGGAATATTCCCCTCTTGTACATCAGCCTCATGATGAGGAAGAGGATGGTGACATTGGCGACTGTTATGACGAGGGAATAATAGTCCCCGGTGTACTTCTCCAGGCCGAAAAGCAGAGACTTGCTGACCGATGAGAAATTGATCACCTCGCCGATGCAATAGGCCGCTATCGAATTCATCCCGAAGTACTTAAGCCAATTGAGCCCCTTGCTCTTGCCCCACACGTCGACAACCAGATAGACCGCCGCGAGGGCCAGGCTGCATATTCCTCCTGAATAGAGGGTCATCGAGCTGCTCCAGATCTTCTTGATAACCGGGAACCAGGAGCCAAGAGCCATCCCGAAGATAATCAGGGAAACCCCCTCCAAGGCCAGGAGAATCGCCCTCATGAACTTAGCCTTGGAGTTGTCCTTCAAGACAGTGCCCGCGTAACAGCCGAGCATCACGGTCACTATGAAATTGAGGCTGCTGAGGATCCAGGTGTACTGGTAGCCCTCGTTCCACGCCCAGGTGCCGTCGGGGTTCCAGATCACCCCGTCCCTGTGACATCCCAGCACGGCCTTGTCCACCAGCATAGCGACATTGCTTTGCGGATCGAGATTCATCTTCCCGACCACCATGAAGACAACTATGTAGGCCGCGAAGCAGATAAAGCCGAAAATCCAACTCCCCCTCTTGCCGAGATACACGAACGCCAAGGCGGCGAAAACATAGCCCACGGCTATGGCCTGGAGGGTGTTGGCGAATGGATGGAAGAGCTTGAAATCAAAATGCAGGAGGTTCCCCTGGACGATCCAGCCAAGGAAGAAAAGGAGGCAGAACCTCTTCAACAGTTTCAGGAGGAAAGCCTTCCCCGGCTTCTCCCATTCCCTGTATCTGGCCATGGAGAAAGGGATGGTCGCCCCGGACATAAACATGAACAGGGGCATGATTATATCCCAGAGGACGAAGCCTTCCCATGAGACGTGGCTCACCTGGTGACGGACCCCGTCCCAGACGGGAGAGGAGTTGATTCTCAGGAAGGTATGGATAACAGGACCGGCGACCAGAAGCAGGAACAGGTCCAACCCCCGGAGGATGTCCAGCGAGGAGAGCCTCTCTTTACGCGCCTCCATACTATCCCGCGGTCTCTGACTCGAACTCGCTGATCACCTTCTCGGCCTTGGCGTAACCGTCGGCGGGGGCCTTCCACATTATGGCGAAGATTATGGAGCCGAGGATCCCGAAGGCTATGGCGACAGCGAACACTGTGTTCCAGCCGAACGACTTGGCTATCATACCGAAAGCCAGGCCGGAGACTGTCGTGCTGGCGTAGCCGAATATTCCCAGGACCCCGTTGGCTGAGGCGGCGGCGCGCTTGGTCGCCTGGTTGGAGGCGGCGATCCCGGTGAGGGCCTGAGGGCCGTAGATAAAGAAACTGGACATGATCAGGAAGAAGATCGCCAGCCCGGTGTTGGACTGCGGCATCCTCCAGAAGATGAAGAAGCACAAGGTGGCCATCACCATGAATATCAAGCAGGTGTGATGGGCTTTGCTCTTGAAGAACCTGTCTGTCACCCAGCCGGCCAGGAGGGTGCCGATGATTCCTCCGACTATCTCGGAAGCGGCCACGACATTGGCCGCCGTGGCGATCGGAAGCTGCTTGTAATCAGTGAGAAACATCGATCCCCAGTCGAGGATGGTGAACCTGATGACATAGACGCAGAAATTGGAGACCGCAAGGATCCAGATTATCGGGTTGCGGAACACCATCTTCTTCAGCAGGACCTTGTACAGGGCGTGGGCGTGCCCGGGGGTCTCAGCCTTCTCCTCCACGTGTTTCGTGGCGATGTGCTCATCAAGAAGCTCCGGACTGGGAAGTCCCACGTCGGAGGGAGAATTCCTCAGGCCGAAGAACAGCAGGAAGCTGCCGGCGGCGGCGAGGATGGCGGGGATAAAGAAGCACCACTGCCAGGCCTGGTAGCCGAAACGACCCAGGATGAAAGTGCCTATAAGAACGGCCACAAGACCCGCGCCGATGGAATGGGAGCTGTTCCAGACACTCTGCTTGGTGGCCAACTCGGAAGGCTTGATCCAGTGGGCCATGAGGCTTCCGCAGGGAGGGTAGCCCATTCCTTGGGTGTAACCGTTTATCAGCCAGAGAGATCCGATGAAATAAACAAAGCCGACGGTGGCTTTGCCGCTGGCGTCCATGTAGTGGAACAAGCCGTTCATCTGGGGACTCAACCCGATGATGAAGTTGACAACGGCCGAGAGCAGGAGCCCGAGGCCCATTATGAACTTCTTCGAGCGGGCGCGGTCGGAGATGAACCCGTTGATGAAACGGGAGACGCCGTACACTATTCCGTTAAGGGTCAGGAATATACCGAGCTGGGTCTCATCGAGCCCAAGCTCGGATTTCAGCGCCGGCATAGCGATGCTGAAATTCTTCCTCACGAAATAGAAAAGGGCATAGCCGATCATCAGGATGATGAGGGTACGCCACTGCCAATAATTGTATTTTTTCTTGATGCTCTGGTCCATATCCACAAATATAATCAAATCCGAAGTCAAGTAGAATAATATTTCGTACTTTTGTGAATATGAAAGAGAACTTCAACAAGGAGCTTTCGGCGGAACAGAGGGAAAGGCTTCGCCGGGTCCGCCACCTCGCGCTCGACATGGACGGGACCATCTACATGGAGAACAACATATTCCCGTTCACGATCCCGACTCTCGACGCCCTCAAGGCGGCCGGCGTGGGACATTCCTTCCTGACCAACAACCCTACCAAATCCGTCGGGGACTATGTCGCCAAACTGAAGAGGATGGGGATAGACTGCGCCTGGGAGGACATGTACACCACCCCTATCGCCACTATTGACTACATCAAGAAAACCTATCCGGAGGTGAAGCGTCTCTTCATGCTCGGAACCCCCAGCATGAGGGAGCAGTTCATCGAGGCTGGCTTCGTCTCCTGCGAGGACGATCCGGCCGACAGGCCCGACATGCTGGTCGTGGCCTTCGACACCACCTTGGTATATTCACGCCTGTGCAGGGCGGCCTGGTGGGCAAAGCAGGGCATCCCCTACATCGCCACCAACCCCGACTGGGTCTGCCCCACCGACGCCGAGACCGTCCTGGTGGACTGCGGCTCGCTCCAGAAATGCATCGAGGCGGCCACCGGAAGGAGGCCCGACAAGGTGATGGGCAAGCCCGACCCCACGATGCTGGACGGCATCCGCGACCGCCACGGCCTGAAGCCTGAGGAGATCGCGATGGTCGGCGACCGCATCTACACCGACATCGAGATGGGACGCCGGGCGGGAGCGGTCAGCGTGCTGGTTCTTTCCGGCGAGACGACCCTTGAGACAGCCCTCGAGGCCGGCACCGCCGACTTCATCGTGAGGGACCTCGAGGAACTCGGAGACCTGATACTCGAAAGCCGGAAGTCGCTGTAAATGAAGATCCTTTTCATACACGGCCTGGCCTCTTCCGGGGCCTACAAGATGGCCTCGACCCTAAGGATCCTCCTTAAGGGCAGCGAGGTCATCGCCCCTGACGTGCCAATCAATCCCTCGGAGGCCCTCGGTCTTCTTGAAGGAATATGCCGTGACGAGGACCCCGACCTTGTGGCCGGCCTCTCGCTCGGAGGCTTCTGGGCCCAGAAACTACGTGGCCGGAGGAAAATCCTGGTCAACCCGGACTTCCATCCTTCCAAGCTCCTCCGATCAAAACTCGGAGTGATGGAATATCTCTCCCCCCGGCGTGACGGGGCGACATCATTCACCATAACAGAAGAGATCTGCCGAGGCTACGAGGCTCTGGAAAATGTTGAGTTCGAGGGGATTGACGCCCAAGAGACCGCCCTCACCACCGGGATGTTCGCCGACCATGACGAGATGGTGGACTGCCACGACGAGTTCCTTGCCCATTACCCGGGACGCGCCCACCGCTATCCCGGAACGCACCTCCCGAATTTCCCCGAGATCAAGAAGTATTTCCTGCCAGTGATCGAGAATGAGATATCTCACGAATAAGTCCACGGACCCTTATTTCAACCTCGCCTTCGACGAGTATTGCCTGGAGAACTTGTTCTCCCGGGAGCCGTATTTCTTTCTCTGGAGGAACCGCCCTTCCGTGATTATCGGCCTTAACCAGAACGCTTATTCGGAGGTCAACCTGCCCTATCTGGACTCCCATGGCATCACCCTCGCCCGCCGTGTCACCGGCGGCGGCGCCGTCTACCACGACCTCCAGAACCTGAACTACACCATCATCAGACGTCTCCCGGTCCCTGAGCCATTTTCCCCGGTCCCTGAGCCTGTCGAAGGGCCCTCCTGTCATCCTGAGCAAAGCGAAGGATCTTCCCCCGCCCCTCTCGTCACCGCCCTGCGCCGGCTCGGAGTCCCCGCCGAACTCACCGGACGCAACGACATATTCGTGGAAGGCCGTAAGGTATCCGGCTATGCCAGAAGGGTTTCCGGGAAGCAGGAGATAATCCACGGGACCCTGATGTACGATGTGGACATCGACACCCTGACCAAGGTTCTGGACACCCCCGGATCTAAGATGCGGGCCAAGGGCATCGGCTCTGTCAAGTCCCGCGTGGCCAACCTGAAGGACTATCTTCCCGGGTTCAAGTCGCTCGACGAGGTCCAGGCCGCGCTTCAGGAGATCCTTGCCGCCGGGGACGGCCCGATGGATTTCCCGGAGGACGGCCTGGAAAAGGTTAAAGAGATGAGGGACAGGAAGTTCTCGACCTGGGAGTTTATCTACGGCCACTCCCACGAGGCCGATTTCACCCACAAGGCCAAACTGCCCTGCGGGACCGTGGAGGCCGCCGTCCGTCTGGACCGCGGCCTGGTCAAGGGGCTGACCTTCACCGGCGACTATCTTTTCGACGAGCCCGCCTCAGGTCTCGCCGCCGCCCTCGCTGGGTGCCGTTTCGAGAAGATGTCCATGGCCGAAGCGCTTAAAGATATTCCTGTATCGCGGTATTTCCGGGACAGCTCGGCCGAGGATCTCCTCAATCTGCTGTTTTGAGCGACTTTTTCGCGTTTTTCCCAACCTTCCGGCGGGGAATCTCGTCTAATGAGAAAAAAACAATCATGGTAGACATTATCACTCCCATTTTCATGTGCGTCGTCATGCCGGTGGCTATTGTCTGGCTGGTGATGTGGACCAAACGCAACGAGACCAACAAGATGGCCGAGATCATGCTCAAGGCCATTGAGAACGGTACCCCTATCGACCCTTATTTCTTCAAGGAGCAGCATCTCCAGAAGAGCCTCAAAGAGAAACAGCTCGGGCTTCTGACCGCGGCGATAATCCCCTCTGTCATAGGGTTGATCTCTCTGCTCACGGGCCTGATCTACACCCTTGTGAACCACTTTGATTACAAAACCGGCCCAACCGTGTTCACGATTCTTCTACCTCTGGCCGGCTGCGCGCTCATCGCGGTGGGATTGGCCCTCTATTTGACTTATCTTATAAGGAGATGGATCCTCGCCAAGGAACTGGCGGCCGAGGAGAAAGCCCTTGAGAAGCCCGAATAATGACAAGAGAGCGGTTCATCGACCTTGTGAGAGCGGAGCAGGAACCCCTGAGACGGTTCCTGCTCGCTTTATGCGGAGGGGACTCCGCCCTGGCCGATGATCTCGCGCAAGACACGTTGACCCGAGCCTACGTCGCATCCGGCTCCTTCCTGGGGAAATCCAAGTTCAGGACCTGGCTGTTCAGGATCGCCTACAACCGTTATATCGACTACCGCCGGAAACCTATTCCCGAACAGTCCCCTATCGACGTGAGTGAGGCCATGGACATCAAGTCCGAGGACGCCTCCGACGCCTTTTTCCGCTATCAGAGGCTCTATCTCGCGCTTGACGAGCTCCCCGAGAAGGAAAAAGCCGCCATCGTCCTGTTCTATTTCGAGGACCGTGAGATCAAGGAGATAGCTTCTATTCTCGGCATCCCGTCAGGGACCGTGAAATACCATCTCTCCAGCGGAAGAGCCCATCTCAAAAAGCATCTAAGTCTATGAGCGACAAGAATATAGAAGAATTCCTCAGGAATAGCAGACCAGAGGTGAAAGACAATCCGACCTTCATGTTGAGGACCATCCAGAACATAGAGCGAGTCGAGGGGATCAAGGGCGAGGTAGACCGTCAGCGCAGTCACGGACGGGCAGCCGTTCTTGCCGCCCTCGGAATAGGTATGATCGCCGGACTCTTCATCGCCGCGGCCATGATTCTTTTCCCCGAAGCCTCCGCCATCCTGATCAAAACCTTAAGGGACGCTCTCGGCGCTATCCCCTATTCCTTGAAGTTATTTATCACGACGGTCGCCATCCTGGCCGTCTCCCTCGGCCTGGCCGTTCCTTCCAGACGCCAGTCCCGGACATTTTGAGACGACATTATCTTCTAAAGGCTGGAGTGTAACTGATTGATTATACAATGGTTAACTAATCAGATGGTGCCGATTTCAGCACCATCTGATCACGTTATAACCTAATAATCAGCAGCTTCCATACCAGCCGATTTTTCGGCGGATTCATAGTGATTCGGACGGAATTGATTATCTTTAGGTGTTGAACCGGACGGTCCGCGTCCGGGAGCGTGAGAAGGGGCGGTCGGGAGGACACCGTTCACGAACTCCTTATACTTTCGGGAAACCGGCAGATGACTGGCCCCGACAGCCACCGTGTCAGGAGAGACCAGGACGGCCATCTCGATATTCACAAGATACGACCTGTGAATCCGTAAGAAACCGTCTCCCAGCAGGTTCTCCCACTGGCTTATTCCTGTCTTGTTACGATAGACTTCCCCTGACCTTGTGACAACTCGGACATCTGTGTCGTTTGACTCGATGTAGGCGATGTCATTATGGTAAAGGGTCACACTCCTCCTATCGGAGAAAAAGGTTACCGTCCGGGTCTCGGCCTTAAAGTGACGGATGAGCCATTTCCCCCAGAAATAATCCCCGAGAGACAGGGCTGTGAGAATCAGGCCCAGGAAGACAGGATTAATGAGCATCGGAGGGACTTCCTTCCTGTCAAACTTATAGATGTCAGGCGAGAGCAGAGCCCAAACTTGATGGTGAAGAACCAGGATAAGCAGAATCACCGCGACCAGGACAGCCATGGAAAGATAGACCTTTTCAATAGGTTTCCTGGCTTTGGGCATAAAATACTCCAGGGCAAGCGCGCAGGGACAGAAAATCAAGGCGAAGAGAACAGCCTTGACAAAAGTGAAATCCAAGCTTATGAGGATCACGGAGACCAGGGTGACGGCCACTAACCAATACGCTATTTTCCCGAGAGTTCTCATTCCAGCGCTAAATTAGTTCTTTTCGCCGTCGATAACAAGTCGTTCCCTGTTAGATAATGGGTATTAACATGTCCGGAATGGGTTTCAACTTTTTAATTGTCTCCGGTTCATGATAACTTCGCGAGAAGATAAACATCTATTCATCATGACACAAAAAATCATTTACTCAGTGGATTCCCTGGGAGTTTTTCATCCGGAGACGATCGAGAAGGCTGACTGGTCAATCTCCCAATTATTCATGCAGGGAGGCCCTGCCGGCATGACTGTCATCACTTTATTCCTGATCGCCCTGTTCATCGCCGCCTGGAAGGCGCCGCGATGGGTCAAGGAGATAGGTATCGGGGCGCTTGTCTTCTCTGTGTTCTGGACGCTGAAAGACTTGTATCAGATTTTCGGTTTCATCGAGATGTATGACGATTTGAGCCGCGGCGTCACCTGCGGCGGCCTCCGGGTGGCGATGATTTCCCTGTTCTACGGGATAATCGTGTACTTCGTCTCACTGGTTATCCGAATAATCCAGAAACCAAGAATATAGTGAGTCTTTGGTGGACTTACGGGTTCCCCTTTCTCTTTCCCGACGCGTATCCGTCAACCAAAGCGGAAGTGTCGGGATTGTCGTTTTCTTGAGGGGTCGAGGGGTCGTTTAAATATTGTGGCTGTAGGTCATGAGCATAAACGCCATATCCGCAGATATCACGGAACGCGGAGCGAAGAATATCCAGATTAAGTGCCTTTTCAAGCCGGGCAATGGTCTCCAGAGTCATGTTGGAACTACCCTTTAACAGGTTTGAGATATACTGCTGTGTGCATCCCATACGCCTGGCCAGTTCCGCTTGAGTGACAGATAGCTCTTCCATGGCCCGCAATGCTTGAAGCGTGATAAAACGGGAATACTTGAGCCAATACTCATTGTCCATGCGCCATCGCGCGTCCTCCCGCCAAGAGGAAGGTGTAGGAGACTGATTAGCCTCCAGAAAATCAATCACCCTGCTCATTCATTAGTGTCCAGATGTTTAGAAAGAAGGTCCAGATTCGAGTCAGGAGTCAGGTCAAGCATGAGGCATTCAAGCCTTTTCGCTTCATCAATAGTTTCCATCAACGCCTGATACACATTGGTGACACGGAAGAACGATCGTAAATCTGAAAGATTAGCCTTAAAAAAGGATAATAGCCAACTCATGTCATACCACTGGGAGAACAACTTCTCAAAACAGTTGATTGATTCCTCATCATACTGAACAGCCCACAAACGGCCATCTTCCAGCAATTTCGCGAACTCCATATCTCACTTTTCCGCAAAGATAGTAACAATATTTGTATTGTACAATGTTTATATTGTTATTAATCGCAAATAATTATAGTCATCTTTTTCTACCAATTACCGGCGCCATTTCTCGCGATTCGGCCGGGCTAGCGGAAATAGTCGGCGTTGGAGCGGCCGAGGAGATATTACTCGGCCTCGATGTTCCACAGGCCGTGATGGGCCCTGCAGAGGCGGTCATCAACCCGGAGGGCCCTCAAAGAAAAAGCTTGCGCCTGGAGTGTTCCAAGCGCAAGCGATAAAAGGATCAGGAATATTCTTATAACTCGTCGGCGTGGGCGAGGAGATATTCCTCGGCCTCGATGTTCCACAGGCCGTGATGGGCCTTGCAGAGGCGGTCGAGCTCGGCGTAGACCGGATTCGTCGCGCCCTTCTCCCCAAACTCGGCGATCGCCGTCAGAGGCATGTTGACGTGAGTGTAGATGAGTTTCTTGCCGCCTTTTATCTCCGGGAGATGGAGCGTGGTCTCAGGCACGACGTTCAGACCTCCGATGTGGGTCACCAGACCCGCGGGATCCAGTCCCTTACCCATGAGGTCGAGGGCCTCCTTCATGTCGTCCGTGTTGCCGCCGCTGGTGCCCACGATGTGGGTGGAGGCGTAGTGGACGTTGTAGAAGTTCAGAGGAGCCTTGAAGTCCGCGCGGCCGGGGCCGGAGAAGAAATTCAGGCAACCGTCCTGGCCGAGGATGTCGTCGCCCTGCTCGATGACGGCGGGCACGGGGGCCATCACGACGACCTCATCGTATCCGGAGCCACCGGTCAGTCCGCGGAGATATTCGGCGGGATTCCCGACGGCGGCTGTGTTGACGTAGACGAGCTCGATGCCCCTGGAAGCGGCGAACTCCTTGGTGTAGAGGGTCGCGGCGCGGTCGAGACGGGCCTGGTCGATGTCGGTGACGACAAAGAGCGAGGGCCTGCGGTCCTCACGGCGGAGCACGTAGTTGATCATGGCGAGACCCATCGGGCCGACTCCGGCCAGCAGGGCCATCTTACCCCCGTCCTTGATCTCCATCTGGTGGACATAGGAACCGGGAGTGGTGTGGTAGCAGGCGTGCATCGCCCCGATCACGCAGGACAGAGGCTCGCTCAACGAGGCGGGATAGAAGCCGGGGCCGTTGTAAGGCAGCAGGCAGCCCATCTCCATCACCTCGGCGGGGATGATGATGTAGGTCGCGTCTCCACCGATGAACCTGTAGGAATACCCGGGGGCGGAAAGCACTCCGACGGGGCCTCTCTCGTAGTTCAGGGCAGGCTGGATGGAGAACTTGTCACCAGGTTTGAACTGGTCCTTCCACTTCGAGCCGACCTCCACTATCTCACCGGCGAACTCGTGGCCGATGATGGTAGGATGCTCGGCGATGTCATTAGGGACCCTCTTGTGGTCGGTTCCCTGGTGGGAGGACTTGTAGGACGACATGCAGATGCTGTCGCTGACGACCTTCGCCAGGATCTCGTCATCCTTCATCGCCGGAAGCTCGAACTCATCGAGCCTCAGGTCTTCCTTGCCGTAAAGGCGTACCGCTTTTGTCTTCATATTGAATATATTAACTTTCATTTCCGAAAGGATAGGATGTCCCCCTCCTGACCATCTCGCTTCGCTCGACCCCACCGTTCGACTCGCTCACGGCAAGCCGTTCGCTTCGCTCCGGTCCCCCCTCTTAACGTGCCGAGGGTGGCAGTGGCCATGAGGGGGACATCCTATCCTTTCTTGATAAAAAACCAATTAAATACCCTTGCGGGCGTGCAGACGCATCTGGGCGACGGTCTGGTTGCTGGTGGGAACATAGTCCTTCAGAGGGACGATCTTCTCGTTGATGGCGTCGAGGAACCAGGACGGCTGCGGGAAGAATGCCTCCTCGAGCTCGTGGCAAGGGGTGATCCAGTTGCGGGACCCGAGCACCACGGGAGCGGCGTCGAGATAGTCGAAGGCCATCTCGGAGATGTTGGCGGCAAGGTCGTTGAGATAGGATCCGCGGGCGCAGGCGTCGCCGGCCACGATGATCCTTCCGGTCTTCTTGACGGACTCGATGACCTTGTCGTAGTTGAACGGGACGAGGGAGCGGGCGTCGATCACCTCGGCCTCCATCCCGTACTTCTCCTTAAGGATGTCGGCGGCCTCAAGGGCACGGTAAAGGGTCGCGCCGATGGTGAGGATGGTGATGTCCTTACCCTGACGCTTGACATCGGGCTCGCCGATAGGAATCTCGTAATAGCCCTCCGGCACTCCGCCCTCGTGGAACTTCTCGGCGATGCCGTAGAGGCGCTGGCTCTCGAAGAAGATCACGGGATCTGTGCCCTGCAGGGCGGCGTTCATCAGACCCTTGGCGTCGTAAGGGGTGACAGGGAAGCAGACCTTCAGTCCGGGGATATGGGTGCAGAGGCTCGTCCAGTCCTGGGAGTGCTGGGCGCCGTACTTGGAACCGACCGAGACACGGACGACCACAGGCATCTTCAGGATGTTGCCGGACATGGCCTGCCACTTCGGGAGCTGGTTGAATATCTCGTCTCCGCAGCAGCCGAGGAAGTCGCAGTACATGATCTCGGGAATAACCCTTCCGCCGCACATCGCGTAACCGATGGCCGTGCCGATGATGGCGGCCTCGGCGATCGGGGAGTTGAATAGGCGATGGTACGGAAGCGCCTCAGTCAGACCGCGGTACACTGCGAAGGCGCCGCCCCACTCACGGTTCTCCTCGCCGTAGGCGACGAGGGAGGCATCCTTGTAGAAGCGGTCCGCGATGGCCTCGAACACACCGTCACGGAAGTTGTAGGACTTCATCGAGCTGACGGGCTTGCCGTTCTTGTCCAGCCAGAAGCGCTCCTTGCCGGCGATCTGCTTGACCCTCGGGTTCTCCTCCAGGGGCATCAGCACATCGGGCTTGGCGTCGGACAGGGAGTCCACGCTCTGGTTCGAGAACATCATCTCGCCGAGGAGCTCGTCCTGGCCCACGAGGTCCATCCTCGGGGAAAGCTCAGGATCGATGGCGAGCTTGTAGCACTCGAAGATGTTGGAGTTGACCTCGGCGCGGATGGCGTCCAGGGCGGCCTGGTCGGCGACTCCGGCCTCGATGAGTTTCTTGCCGAAGGCCACGATGCAATCTTCCTTCTCCCAAGCCTCGATCTCCTCCTTGGTGCGGTAGGAGCTCTGGTCGGACGGCGAGTGGCCACTGTAGCGGTAGGTCACGACATCCAGCAGGGCCGGTCCCTTCTTCTCAAGGAGATAGGCCTTCTTGCGGTAGAACGCGTCGATGACGGCGAGCGGGTTGTAGCCGTCCACCCTCTCGGCGTCCATGGCGTCGGCCTTGAAGCCGGCTCCCAGACGGGCGGGGAAGGTATAGCCCATGGTCTCACCCTTGGTCTGGCCACCCATGGCGTACTGGTTGTCCATCACGTTGAAGAGGACCGGCAGGCCGCCCTTCATGTCGCCCTCCCAGAGAGTGTTGAACTGGTCCATGGAGGCGAAGGTCATTCCCTCGAGGACAGGGCCGCGGGCCATGGCGCCGTCACCGAGGTTGGCGACGACGATACCCTTCTTGCGGTTGACTTTCTTGTAGAGGGCGGCGCCCACGGCGATCGAACCGCTGCCACCCACGATGGCGTTGTTCGGGTAGATCCCGAAAGGAGTGAAGAAGGTGTGCATCGAGCCGCCAAGACCCTTGTTGAAACCGGTCGTGCGGGCGAAAATCTCAGCCATGGCGCCGTAGAGCAGGAAGCGTATTCCCAGCTCCTTGGTGTCCTCTCCTGAATATGCCTTCTTGGCGACGGCCACGGTGGAGCCACCCCAGAACTCGTCCATGATCTTCTTGAGCTCGTCCTCGGGAAGGATCTGGATGGAGCGGAGTCCCTTGGCGAGGATCTCGCCGTGGGAACGGTGGCTTCCGAATATGAAGTCGTCGGTGTCGAGGGCGTAGGCCATTCCGACAGCGGCGGCCTCCTGGCCGGCGGAAAGGTGGGCGGGGCCGGGGTTGTTGTAGGCCACCCCGTTGTAACCACCCGTGGTCTTGACCAGGTTGAGCATGGTCTCGAACTCGCGGATGTAAGACATGTCACGGAATATGCGGAGAAGGTCCTCCTTCGTGAAACGGCCGTCCTCGATCTCCTCCTTGACGGTCTTGTTGTACTTCATCACCGGGATGACCGGGAGCTTGAGCTCATGGTCCTGCGGACGCAGGGTGACCTCTGGATCTATGTAAAGCGCTTTGGGCATGGTTTCAATGTGTTATTTGATTGTGAATGATGTTTCCTTGATGATCTCCGAGACGGTCGGGTGCGGGAAGACGACCTCCTGGAGCTGCTCGAGCGTCATCTCGGTCTCGATGGCGAGGCAGGCGGCGCTGATTATCTCGGAGCAGGGGTTGCCGAGCATGTGGACGCCCAGGACCTCGTGGTACCTGGCGCCGACGATGACCTTGCATATTCCCTCGCCCCTCTCGTTCTCGGCGACGAAACGTCCGGAATAAGCCATAGGGAGCTTGACCACCTTGTAGTCAACACCCTTGGCCTTGGCCTCGGACTCGGTGAGACCGACTCCGGCGACCTCGGGGTTGGTGTAGACGACACCGGGGATGGCGTTGTAGCGCATCCTGTCGTCCTTCCCGAGAATATTGTTGACAGCGACCTCACCCTCGCGGGAAGCGGTGTGAGCCAGCATCGAGAATCCGGTCACGTCGCCGGCGGCGTAGACGCCGGGCACGTTGGTGCGCATCTTCTCGTCCACCTTGATGCCGTAAGGCCTTCCGGCGGGATTGAGCGCCAGTTCAACGCCGATATTCTCGAGACCGAAGCCCTGGAGGTTGGCCCTGCGGCCGACGCTGACCAGGATCTTGTCCCCGCTCACGCGGCAGACCTTGCCCTCGGGATCCTCATAGACGACGGTGTCGCCCTCGATCCCGGTGACCTTGCAACGCAGGCAGAACTGGACTCCCCTCTTCTCGTAGGTCTTCTGGAGCATCTCGCTGATCTCGTCGTCAAGAGGGCCGAGGATCTTCGGAAGCATCTCGACCACAGTGACTTTCGTGCCGAGGGTGCTGAAGAAGGCGGCGAACTCCATTCCGATGACGCCACCGCCGATGACCACCAGTTCCTCGGGCCTCTCGGTGAGGGCGAGGATCTCACGGTTGGTCACGATCACGTCCCCCGCTTCCTTGAGTCCGGGGAACGGAGGCACGGCGGCCTCTGAACCTGTGCAGATCAGGAGGTTCCTGGCGGCGTAGGTCTGGCCGGCGGCCTCGATCCTGATGCCCTCGGAGTCGCGCCCGGCGATCGTGGCGTTCTCGGCGACCACCTCGACCTTGTTGCCTTTCATGGCGGCCTTGACCCCACCGACGAGTTTCTTGACCACCTTGTTCTTGCGCTCGACGATCTCCTCGTACTTGAAGGAGGGATTGTTGACATAGACGCCGTAATGGTCGCCCGTCTTGGCGTAGTTGTAAACCTTGGCGCTGTAAAGAAGGGTCTTGGTGGGGAGGCAGCCCTCGTTAAGGCACACTCCGCCGAGCGACTTCCTCTCAAAGAGCACCACCTTGAGTCCGGCGGCTCCCGCCCTTTCGGCGGCCACATAACCACCGGGGCCGCCACCGATAATCGCTAAATCGTACATATTGAGTGATAGTTAAAATTCGATGTCGAGAGTCTCGATCTCAGTCGCCACCTGCTTGAGGAAGCGGGTCGCCTCGCCACCGTCGAGAGCCCTGTGGTCGTAGGTCAGCGAGAGGCCGAGGAAAGGCACGAAGGCGTAGACTCCGCCGCCGAGGTCCTTCGGACGCGGGACGATGGTGCCCACTCCGAGGATAGCGCTCTGAGGCAGGTTGATGACGGGGGTGAACCACTCCACTCCGAAGCCTCCGAGGTTGGAGACCGTGAAGGAAGCGGCCTCGGCCGAGAGCAGGTCAGGATTGACGCTGCCCTTGCGGCAATCGTCGGCCACCTGCTTGAGGGCCTTGCTGAGCCCGGTGATATTCAGGTCCTCGGAGTGTTTGACGCATGGGACCATCAGGCCGCGCTCGGTGTCGACGGCGCAACCGAGATTGACAGTGTTGAAGAACCTCATGGAGTCGCCCAGGCAGTGGGAGTTGACCTTCGGGAACTTCTGGAGGGCCCTGATGACAGCGTAGCAGACGAAGTCGTTGATGGTGACGTTGACATCTATCCTGCCCTCTTCCAGAGCCTTCTTGGCTTTCTTGCGAAGAGCCTGGACCTTCCTGGCGTCGGCTCCGAGCATGTGAGTGAGCTGGGCGGAGTTCTGGAGGGAATTGTACATGCTCTTGGCGATGAGCTTGCGCATGTTGGACATCTTCTCGACCTTGAACTCATCAGAGCCCTGAGCCATACACGGTCCCTGAGCCTGTCGAAGGGTTAAATCACCGCCCTTGACCATCCCGGCGAGACCGGTTCCGCTAGCGGGGGCCTGGAGGCCGCCTCCGGCGATCATGGCCTTCGCGAGGCCGGACCTCGGAGAGGCCGCGGCGGCGAGCACATCCCTTTCGATGACCCTGCCTCCCGGGCCGCTTCCGGCAAGATGGGAAGCGTCGACACCCTTCTCGGCCGCGAGTTTCCTCGCCCTCGGAGATATGGCTTCGGAGGGTATATCCCCAGACGCCGTCTCGCTCCGCTCGACCCCACCGTCCGCTTCGCTACCGGTCCCCCCTCTTAACGTGCCGAGGGTGGCGGTGGCTTCTGTGGATATACCCTCCGAATCTGTGTTCACCGGGGCGTCTGAACCTCCGGCCGCGTCGGGGGCGAACTCCGCGAAGGACTCGCCGGGCTCTCCGATGACCATGACATTGGTCAGGCAAGGGATCTCGTCATTATCATTGAAGAAACAGGCCAGGACAGTGCCCTCGACCTTCGACTCCTCGTCGAAAGAGGCCTTGTCGGTCTCATAGCTGAAAAGGATGTCCCCCACGGAGACCTTGTCTCCAACTTTCTTCTTGAACTCTGTTACGATGCAACTCTCTACTGACTGCCCCTGTTTGGGCATAATTACTACTTGCGCCATTAATTATGATTTTAATCAACAACCTTTAAATAGGTCATACAAAGTTAAAATTTCCTCTTGAGATAAAAAAGGATTATATTTGTGTGCTTTTCACAAAAAGCATAATTCAAACTAAAATTATCAAACACCAAAATGCGATCAACAGAAGATCTGAAAAAGATTGCCTCTCAAGTCAGAAGAGACATCATCCGGATGGTCTCCCTGGCCAAATCAGGCCATCCGGGCGGTTCGATGAGCAGCGCTGATTTCATGACAGCCCTCTACTTCGGAGTCATGGATCAGGATCCCGCCTCTTGGACCCGCGAGGGCGTCGGCCAGGACACTTTCATACTGTCCGCCGGACACCTCACCCCCATGTATTACTCGATCCTCGCCAGGGCGGGATATTTCCCGATCTCGGAATTGGCGACTTTCCGTAAATTCGGGACCCGTCTCCAGGGCCACCCCTCCATCAGGAAGGGACTTCCCGGAGTGTTCCAGGCCGCCGGTTCCCTCGGACAGGGACTTTCCGTGGCCGTGGGAATGGCTCTCGGCAAGAAAGCCCTCAAGGACGCCCACACCGTCTATGTCCTTTGCGGCGACGGTGAGACCGAGGAAGGCCAGATCTGGGAGGCCGCGATGTTCGCCGCCCACCACAAGGTGGACAATCTGGTGGCCATGACCGATGTCAACGGACAGCAGATCGACGGGACGACAGAGGATGTCGCCGGACTCGGCGACCTCGAGGCCAAGTGGCGCGCCTTCGGTTGGGAGACCATCTGGGCCGACGGTCACGACATGGACAAGATAGTCGAGGCCTTCGCGAAGGCCGCTGGGATGAAAGGCAAGGGCAAGCCGGTCATGATCCTTTTCAAGACCGAGATGGGTCATGGCGTCGATTTCATGGCGGGCACTCATAAGTGGCATGGAAGCGTCCCCAGCGACGATCAATGCGTTGTCGCCCTGAACCAGCTTGAGGAGACATTGGGAGACTTCTAAAAAAAGACAATCATGAGAAAATATACAGACAGAGGAAAGAAAGACACCCGCAGCGGTTTTGGAGAGGGTCTTCACCTGGCGGGCAAAGCTGATCCCAGGGTTGTCGCCCTCACGGCCGACCTCAAGGGATCGCTCAAGATGGACGCCTTCGCGGCCGAGTTCCCTGAAAGGTATTTCGAGTGCGGCATCGCCGAGGCCAACATGATCGGCGTCGCCTCCGGAATGGCTCTCACAGGGCTTGTCCCCTTCGCCGGCTCGTTCGCCGAGTTCGTGACCGGCCGTGTCTATGACCAGATCAGGATGGAGGTCTGCTACGGCAAGACCAATGTCAAGATAGCCTCCTCCCACGCCGGACTGACTCTCGGCGAGGACGGAGCCACCCACCAGACCATGGAGGATGTCGCACTGATGCGCGTCCTGCCGGACATGGTGGTCATCAATCCTTGCGACTGGACTCAGACAAAGAACGCGACCATAGCGGCCGCCAAGTATGACGGGCCCGTCTACCTTCGTTTCGGAAGGCCGAAAGTGGCTGACTTCATGCCTGACGAGCCGTTCGAGATCGGCAAGGCATATGTCCTCAACGAGGGCAAGGATGTCACGGTCATAGCCACCGGACACATGGTCTGGGAGGCCCTCAAGGCCGCCGAGACCCTGGAGGCCGAGGGAATATGCGCCGAGGTCATAGACGTGGCCACGATCAAGCCTCTTGACACAGCCGCCATCCTCGCCTCCGCCATCAAGACCGGAGCCGTCGTCGTCGCCGAGGAGCACAACATGGCCGGCGGACTTGGCGAGCTGATAGCAGGAGTGCTTGCCGGCACCTCCCCCAAGCCCATTGAATATGTCAACGGAAAAGACACGTTCGGACAAAGCGGAACCCCTTCCGAGCTTCTCGCCGCCTACGGCATCGATGCCGAGCACATCGCAGAGGCTGCAAGGAAGGTGATCGAGAGGAAATAAAATCTTTTCGATAAAAAACAGAAA
>JAFROJ010000074.1 GCA_017429765.1 Bacteroidales bacterium
ATGTCGTACTCAGGGATGTCGATCTGGATGTACTCTCCGGACTTGAACTCGATGTTCTCGCCCTCAGGGAGCTTGACTGTGAACTCTTTGATGAAGGTGGCCACGTTGTCGTTGCTGATCACCTCGCACTCGAGTTTCTTCACGCTGAGGGTGGAGTCCGGAACCTGGATCTTGATGTTGTCCTTGATCTTCACCTGGCAGCCGAGGCGGTAGCCGTCCTTGATCTGCTTGCGGTTGAAGAAGCCCTTCTCGGTAGGGAGGATGGTTCCGCCGCCCTCGAGGACCTGCACCTTGCACTGGCCGCAGTTGGCCTTGCCTCCGCAGGCTGAGGGGAGGAATATCCCCTGGTCGGCGAGGGTGTGCATCAGGTCGCCGCCGAGAGGGACCTCAAGGTTCTTCTTGCCCTCGTTGATGTCGATGACGACAGAGCCCGAGGGAGTGAGTTTCGCCTTGATGACGAGAAGGAGGGCGACAAGGATGAGGGTGACGACAACTATTGTCGCGATCGCTCCGATGATTGTGTTGAACATAGTCAGACCTCCTTCTTTAAAGTGATATACCCATGAAAGTCATCATCGCGATGGCCATGAGGCCGACGGTGATGAAAGTGATTCCGAGACCCTTCAGAGGGGCGGGGACATTGCTGTAGGCCATCTTCTCGCGGATGGCCGCGAGGGAGACTATGGCGAGGAACCAGCCGATTCCCGAACCCAGGGCGTAGACAGCCGACTCTCCGACATTGGCGAAATCCTTCTGCTGCATGAAGAGCGAGCCTCCGAGGATCGCACAGTTGACGGCGATCAGCGGGAGGAATATGCCGAGGGCGGAATAGAGCGACGGGCTGAATTTCTCGACGACCATCTCCACGATCTGGACGATGGCGGCGATGACGGCGATGAAGATGATGAAACTGAGGAAGCTCAGGTCAACACCCTTGATCAGCGCGTCGGGAGCCAGGACATACTTGTTGAGCAAGTAGTTGATGGGGAGGGTCACGAGCAGGACAAAGATGACAGCGACACCAAGGCCAGCGGCCGTCTTCACATTCTTCGATACCGCCAGGTATGAGCACATACCCAGGAAGTAAGCGAAGATCATGTTGTCAACGAAGATTGACTTAACGAATAAGCTGATGTATTCCATTGCCTTGACGCTTTATTATTTCTCCTGCAAATCTTTCTGGACGCTCCTCTGGACCCACACGATGCATCCCAGGAGGATGAGCGCGAAAGGAGGGAGGATCACCAGGTTGTTGGGCGTGTAGCCGAGCCATCCGAGGACATCGACACCGAAGAGAGTGCCGCTTCCGAGAAGCTCGCGGAAGAAGGCGACGATCAGGAGTATCATCCCGTAGCCGGCGCCGTTGGCGACTCCGTCAAGGAAGCTTGGCCAGGGCTTGTTGCCGAGGGCGAAAGCCTCGATACGGCCCATGACGATACAGTTCGTGATGATCAGGCCGATGTAGACACTGAGCTGTTTGTCGATCGCGTAGGTCGCCTCGAAGGACTTCAGGATCTGGTCCACGAGAATAACCATCATGGCGACAACCACCAGCTGGATGATGATGCGGACCCGGCTGGGGATGGTGTTCCTCAGCAGGGAAAGGATCAGGCTGGAGATGCCGCAGACCACGATGACGGACAAAGCCATCACAAGCGCGCCCTTCATCGTGACCGTGACGGCCAGTGAAGAGCAGATACCGAGGACAAGGACGGTGATAGGGTTGCCCTTGAAGATCGGGTTGAGTATTGTTTCTTTCAATTTCGCGTCCATGGTTTATTCCTCCTCAGTGTTTTTGTTGAACCACGCGGAATAGGCGCCCAGCCAGGTGTCGATCGCGGCGTCGAGGCCGTTGGAAGTCATCGTGGCTCCGGTGATGGCGTCGATCTTGTTGTCGATGACAGAGGTCCCGTCGGCGTTCTTCGGGGCGCCTCCCTTCACAATGTCGAAGACATTCGCCACGCTGAAGTCGGCGTTCTCTCCCTGGAACTCGTCCTGGAAGGCGGGATCGTCCTTAATCTTGGCGCCAAGGCCGGCGGTCTCGCTCTCATGGTCGAAATACGCTCCCTTGATGGTGTTGGAGGCGGGCTCGAAGGCGATATAGCCCCAAACCGGTCCCCAAAGTCCGGCCCCGTAGACGGGGACGACCGTCACACCGTTCTTGAATATGAACACGGGGATCTCCACGTCACCACCATCCTTGATGTTGTAGTTCTGCTTCTTGAGATCCTTGGGTGAATAGACCTTGTCGAGATCGAGGTCGGCGATTTTCTCGCCGTCCATGCCGACTGTGAAGGCTTTCCCGATCTCCTCGGCGTACTTGGCCAGCACGGCCGTGTTGCCCATCTTCTGGAGATCGGCCTTGGTGGCGAAGCGGGCGGCGGTCATCATCTGGGAGATTGTGTCGGCCTTCTCGTTCGCCTCCTGCTTGCTCTTGAGTCCCTGGGACACTAAAGCCAGGATCGCCGCGACCAACGCCACTATGATGGTCGTGTAGATGACTGTATAGGTGTTACTGTTGGTATTCATATCCTTGTACAATTAAGCGATCGAGACTTTCCTTGCCCTTCTCTTCGTGGCGCTTGAGGTCACGCAGTGGTCGATGAGAGGGGCGAAGGTGTTCATGAGGAGGATGGCGAGCATCATACCCTCGGCGTAGCCGGGGTTGAAGAACCTGACGGTCACGCACAGGGCTCCCACAAGGAATCCGTAGATCCACTTGCCGCACTCGGTCTGGGCCGAGGTGACAGGGTCGGTGGCCATGAAGACCGTTCCGAACGCGAAGCCTCCCAACACGAGCTGGTAGTAGGCGGGAACGTCAGTGACTCCGAAGGCGGTGCCGAGCCAGCCCACGAAGAGGGCTCCGGCCACGGAGGAGACCATGATCTTCCAGCTGGCGACCCCGGTCCAGATGAGGATGAAGGCGCCGATGAGGATGGCGATCACGGAAGTCTCTCCCACTGATCCCGGGATCGTTCCGGCGAACATGTTCCAGAATGTGAAGTCGGCTCCGGTGATCGCGTCCATCCCTTCTGACATATAGGAGAGGGGAGTGGCTCCGGTGATGGCGTCGGCCCCGCAGCGGCGGGCGATCCAGACCTGCGACCCGGACATGGCGCTCGGGTAGGAGAAGAAGAGGAACGCGCGGCAGAGGAGAGCCGGGTTGAGGAAGTTCATTCCTGTGCCTCCGAAGACCTCCTTGCCGAATATGACCGCGAAAGCGACCGCCACGGCGAGCATCCAGAGGGGGACGTCGACGGGAACGATCAGGGGGATGAGCATACCGGTGACGAGGTAGCCCTCATTGACCTCCTCGCCTTTGATCTGAGCTCCGGCGAACTCGATCCCGAGTCCGACGATGTAAGAGACAAGATAGAGAGGAATGACCTTCCAGAGGCCCCACCAGAACTGGTGCCAGAAGCCGGGGAGGTCATGCATGACCAGGTCGTGCTGGTAACCGACGTTCCACATGCCGAAAAGGGCGGCGGGGACGAGGGCGATCACGACGATGATCATGACTCTCTTGATGTCGATGGAATCCCTGACGTGTGAACCTTTGGAGGTCACGGTCGCGGGGACGCGAAGGAAGGTGTCAAAGGCATCCCAAGAGGAATGCAGCCATCCCAACTTGCCGCCTTTCTCGAAAAGGCCGGGTTTCACTGTGTTTTCTTCCATAGTCATCGCCTTTTATGCCATTTCCTTGATCATCAGGTCGATACCCTCGGAGATGATGGCCTGGATGTCGTTCTTGGAAGGATCCACGAACTCACAGAGGGCCAGGTCCTCGGGAAGAACCTCGTAAATGCCGAACTGCTCCATCTTGTCGATGTCGCCCGCCAGGCAGGCCTTGACAAGATGGACAGGGAATATGTCCATGGGAAGCACCTTGCCGTAGACGTCGGAGCAGACGAAGGCCCGCTTGCCGCCGTGGACGTTGGTGTCCATGTTGTACTTCTTCTTGGGCAGCAGCCATGAGAAGTAGGCCATCGAGGAGCTGAACTGGTTCAGGCGAAGAGGTTTCGCCCAACCGAGGACCTCTCTCTCCCTGCCTTCCTTGATCAGGGTCAGCTGGTTGTCGAAGAATCCGAGATAGCCGTCCTTCCCGACGCTCTCGCCCGAGAGGACGTCACCGCTGATAAACCTTGTCTCGACCTCGGGATCGAAGCATCCCTCAAGGGCGCTGACAGGGGTTCCGGGAAGGGCGTCGACATAACCGGTCCTCAAGGCGGCGGGTCCTGTGACAGCAACCTTGCGCCCGAGGACGAGTTTGCCCTGGGTGAAGAGTTTGCCGATTGCCGCCAAAGCCAGGAGACTCAGCGTCCAGACAGTCTCTCCCTTCTTGATGGGGGAGATGTGGCTGATCTGGACTCCCACGTTACCCGCGGGGTGCTTCCCGGCGCGGACGGTGTGGACCACGGCGTCCTTGAGGCCGGCGAAAGCGGAAGCCTCGCTGTTGACGCAGACATGAACCTTGGCGACCTTGGCGACGGCTGTCACTCCGGCCTGGATGGCGTCGATCTCGCCCTTGAACACGTGCTCCGTGTCAGCCGCCAGGGGGGCGGTGGAGAACGCGGAGACGAAGACGGCCTTAGGGGTCAGCGCCGGGTTGGCGATTATCCCGTAAGGCCTTTGGATGATGAATGGCCACAAACCACTCGCGAGAAGAGCCTCCTTGACATCCTCGCCCGTGAGGGCGCCGGGATCCTTGACCCCGAAGTCAACGGCCTCGCCGGCGCCGTCGGCTTGGACGAGCACCGCGAGGAGCTTGCGCTTCTCACCCCTGACAATCTCCTTCACAGTACCGCTCACGGGAGAGGTCAGGAGAATCGCCGGGTTCTGTTTGTCTGCCAACACAGGGGATCCCGCGAGCACCTTATCGCCCTCGGCGACCAGAAGTCGTGGGGAGAACCCCTTGAAGTCGGTCGGCTTCACGGCGACAATGTCAGGCGCGATCGTTTTCATTGTCTCAAGGGCCGCCTCCCCGCTGATGGGGATGTTCAACCCTTTTTTCAACACGATGTTGTTTGACATTATTGATAACAGATATAAAGTTGATAGATTTCTTTCCCTATAATTCGCGAATTTACTCATTTTTTTCGTGAAAAAGCTGTATTTTCGTACCATTATGGAAAACATTGAGAGCGCTGTTTACGAGGGGCTGAACGCGGAGCAGAGAAAGGCGGTCAGCGACATAGACGGACCCGCGCTGATTGTGGCCGGGGCAGGTTCCGGAAAGACCAGGGTGCTGACCAGCAGGATAGCGTGTATTCTCGCCAGGGGAGGCGACCCTTCGAGGGTCATGGCGTTGACTTTCACCAAGAAGGCCGCCAGCGAGATGAAAGAGAGGATCGCCGGCATGGTGGGCGGGAAGGTCGCCTGGAAGCTGTGCATGGGCACCTTCCATTCTGTGTTCATAAGGTTTTTGAGGGAGTACGCCGCTTTCCTCGGCTATCCCTCATCCTTCACCATCTATGACACCAGCGACTCCACAAGCGCGATAAAAGCCTGCGTCAAGGAGCTGGGACTGGACGATAAAGTCTACAAACCCAGGGACGTGCTCTCCAGGATCTCCCTCGCCAAGAACAATCTCGTGACCGCCGAGGCCTACAGGAACAACAAGCAGGCGGTGGAAAGGGACATCGCCTCTCGCAGGCCGAGGCTCTGCGACATCTTCTCTCTCTACGAGTCGAGATGTCATGCCAGCGGGGTGATGGATTTCGATGACATCCTGTTGAATATGAATATCTTGCTCCGTGACAACCCGGAGGCCTTGGAGTCCATCTCCTCAAGGTTCGACTATTTTCTTGTCGACGAGTACCAAGACACCAACTTCGCCCAGTACGTCATCCTGAAGAAACTGAGCCGGAAGACGAGGAATATCTGCGTGGTCGGCGACGACTCGCAGTCCATCTACGCCTTCCGCGGGGCGAAGATCGAGAATATTCTCAATTTCAAGAAAGACTATCCCGACTGTTCCCTCTACCGGCTTGAGAGGAATTACCGCTCCACGGCGAACATAGTCGAGGCTGCCAACTCATTGATAGCCAAGAACGAGGGACGTATTCCCAAGAATTGCGTCTCGGTGGCGGGCGCCGGTGATAAGCTCCGGCTCATCAACTGCTTCACCGAGCAGGAGGAGGCCTTGATGATCTGCTCGGAGATTATCTCCAGGACCAGGTCCGACCATGCCAGGTACCAGGATTTCGCGATCCTCTACAGGACGAACTCCCAGTCGAGGGCTCTTGAGGAGGCCCTCCGCAAACGGAACCTGCCGTATGTGATATTCTCGGGCAACTCTTTCTTCGAGCGTTCCGAGGTGAAGGACATGATGGCCTACCTCAAACTTGTCGTCAACGTCAATGACGACGAGGCTTTCAAGAGAGTGGTGAATATGCCTGCCAGGGGGATAGGCGACACCTCCCTTAACGCCCTTGCCGCCATGGCCAGGGCCAACGGGACCTCCATGTTCAAAGCGGCCTACTCGACCGGTTTCGCCGATTTCGGCCTGAAAGCCCCGGCGGTCGCCAGGATGAGGGCTTTCTGTGACATGATCGGAGGCTTCGCCGCCAAGGTCCGGGACACCGACGCCCGGGAACTCGCCTCCGCGGTGGCAGACGCCAGCGGACTCTATGCCCATTTCAAGTCTGATTCCTCCATCGAGGGACAGTCCAGGGCCTCCAATGTCGAGGAACTCATCAACAGCGCCGCCCGTTTTGTCGAGGAGCGTCGTGATGAGTACCTCCAAGGCCTGATAGCGGACGGCACGATCGAGGATGAGTCGGAGGTGGAGTACCCGGTTGTGACCCTCGGGGATTTCCTCGAGAATATATCCCTTCTCTCGAATGTCGACATGGAGAGCGAGGAGGACACAATGAACAGGATAGCCTTGATGACAGTCCATTCCGCCAAGGGTCTGGAATTCCCCTATGTGTTCATCTCGGGGCTTGAGGAGAACCTTTTCCCTTCCGGCGGCATGCTGACCTCGCTCGCCGACATCGAGGAGGAGAGACGTCTCATGTACGTCGGGATGACCAGGGCGAAGAAAGCCCTCTACCTCTCTTTCGCCGGCACCAGGATGCGTAACGGCAAAAGGGAGTCCAATTCCCCCAGCCGTTTCATCAGGGAGATTGACTCGTCGTTCATCGCCAATCCTCTCAGGGAGGAGGTCTCGTTCGCGGATGACGATGAAGACGATTTCGGTTTCAGGAGACCTTTCAGGGGCTTCGGTTCCGGCGGCGTCCGTCATTTCCCCTCTCCCCAAAGAGTCATCCCTTCACCAAAGAAAGATATTCCTTCACCCCAAAAGACCCTGTCCCCGGCCCCGTTGACGAGGGATGCCTTGAGAAACAGGCCCTTGCCCCCGAAGATTCCGGACTCGGAATTCATCCCTGTCCCCATGACGGAACTCAGGGAGGGACAGCGCGTCGAGCACAACCGCTTCGGCTTCGGGAAAATCATCCAGATCACGGGAAGGGTTCCCGATTTGAAGGCCAAAATCGTTTTTGACGATTATGGTGAGAAGATTTTGTTGCTCAAATATGCGAAAATTCGACTTGAATAGTTGCTTTTAGTCGAAAATGACTATATTTAGGTCGAAATGTTAAAACGTTATGCCCATAAGCGTCATCATACCTGACCCTCAAGGTCTGGTAATGTTTGGTGTGTAAGATTCGCATCGGCTTGCCAGACATGGTGAGCCGGTTTTTTTTGCCGGGTGATAACGAGAATAATAGATCGAGGCATGAGAATATTTGTTGAACCAGACAAACGGCAATGGAAGTACCTGTCCAGTCGTGTGACACGGGAGGACTCCATGCTGGAGTGGCGTGTCTCCACTATTCTCGAGAGAATCAAGAAGGGAGGCGACACCGCTTTGAAAGAGGTGATCAATGAGGTGGAAAGCTTCCTCCCCACGGAGTTGAAGGTCTCTGAGACTGAGTTCGAGACCGCCAGAAGGAAAGTGCCTGAGGATCTGAAGGAGGCCATCAACGCCGCCGGGAGACTCGACGCTTTCCATCGGCTGGAGGTCCCCGGGGAGGTGGAGTGGACCGACCAAATAGGCGTGACCTGCCGTCGCCGCTTCCTTCCTGTGAGGAGGGTTGGGTTGTATATTCCCGAAGGAGCCGCTCCTTTGTTCTCCTTCGTGCTGATGCTGGGAGTCCCTTCCATGATCGCGGGCTGCCCCGAGAGGGTTATCTGCACCCCTCCGTCCAGTCACGGGACAGTGGATCCGTCCATCCTGTACGCCGCCTCGGTCTGCGGCATCAAGGACGTTTTCAAGATCGGGGGGGCGCAGGCTATCGCCGCTATGGCCTACGGCACGAATATTATCAGCAAGGTTGACAAGATATTCGGCCCCGGCAACAGTATCGTCGCGAAAGCCAATGGAATAGTGAGCAAGGAGGGTGTGGCCGTCGATCTTCCGGCCGGCCCATCCGAGCTGATGGTGCTTTCGGACGAGAGCGCCAATGTCACTTTCATGGCGGCGGATCTCCTGTCGCGGGCGGAGAACGGGCCGGACAGCCAGGTGGTCCTGCTGTGCGAGAGTGTCACGACCGCGAGGCGTGTGATCCAGGAGATGGAGACGCTGAAAGGTAAGCTTCCAAGGAAAGACATAGTGGAAGCCGCGTTGGCCGAGAGCAGGATAATAGTGTTCGGGAATATCGAGGACAGGATCGCTTTCGCCAACCTTTACGCCCCCGGGCGCCTGATCCTGGCCGTGGAGAACCCCGAGGAAGTGGCGTTGAGGATAGAGGCGGCCGGAAGCGTTTTCCTTGGGCACTATTCTCCGGACAGCGCCGGAGACTACGTCTGCGGAACCAATCAAATCCTGCCTTCAGGAGGTCAAGCCACAGCTTGGAGCGGTGTTGGGGTGGAGAGTTTCATGCGAGCCGTCACTTACCAGTCATTGACCAAGGAAGGTTTGGCTTCCCTGTCGGGAACCATCATCACGATGGCGGAGGCGGAGATGTCGCAAGCCAGGGCGGAGACGGTGAAAATCAGGTTATAGGAAAAAATTCTTTACTTTCTTGAGAAAAAAAACGACAAATAATTGTTCGTATCAAAAGAATTCGTATATTTGAGGTGAAGTTTTTCATAGTTTAAGTTTAGGTTAAGTAGCGGAGCGATCGCAGTGACTGCGATTGCTCCGTGTTTTTATGCCATCCGTCGCGCTGGAAACAGAAATTCTTGTTTTCGCGCGATGTTTTTCTTTTTCCCTCGATTTTTTCTGTTTTGTCTCCCTAGATTCGCGGAAGGTCGGCCTGGCGGCCGCCCTTAACCAATTGACAATGAAACTATAAACTATGAAAGCTTTTGTTCGAATTATCAGGGTGGCGTTCATGACGCTCATGGCCCTTTCCCTGGTCGCTTCCTGCAACAAGATCCCGTCTGACTCAGGCCAGGGGACCCTGCGATGGAGTCTCTCCCCTGACGTCCTGACCAGATCCCCTCTGGAGCTGCCTGACACTGATTCTTTCAGGCTCAAGGTCGTCAACTCCGCGAATGTGGTACTTTATGAGGGGAGGTACGGGGACTCGCCGGAATCCATGCTTGTGAATCCCGGCACTTACACTGTCAGTGTTGTCTCCAGGTTGTTCGAGACCCCGGAGTTCGACGCTCCGCAGTTCGGCGACGAGCAGGTGGTCGTGGTGCAGGCCGGGTCTGAGACGAGCGCCCGCCTCGAGTGTTCCCAACTCAACTCCGGGCTGCGTCTGAGATTCGACCGGGATTTCGGGGAGACCTATCCTGGCCGGCTGCTCTTCGTGGACTCGCCGGAAGGCGGCCTGTCCTATTCCCCATCTGAGTCCAGGACCGGTTTCTTCAAGCCAGGCAATGTCTCGATATCGATGAGGGACGGCACCGCCACCACTCCCTTGCTGACACGGAATCTCTCCGCCAGGGAGATCCTGACCATAGGGATAACTTGCCCCTCGGGGGGCGGTCAAGGGACATCCCAGGGAGGCTCGCTTTCAATCAGCGTGGACACCTTGAGGACCTGGACCGAGGAGGAATACCAGATAGGCTCCCAAGGTCAGGGTGAGGCCGGGACAACCCCCGGGAGGGCCTATGGGGTCTCCCAGGTCAAGGATCACGCCGGAGAGAAAGGGGTCTGGGTCGTGGGCTATATAGTCGGGGGAGACCTGTCCTCCGGACAGAACGGGATCAAGTTCGAGGGCCCCTTCGAGTCGCTCACTAACATAGCTATAGCGTCCAGGTCCTCGGTGTCTGAGAAAGCCTCCTGCGTCTCGGTCCAACTGGCGAAGGGGAGCATAAGGGACGAATTGAACCTGGTCCAGAATCCCGGCAACCTTGGCAGGAAGATCTATCTGAAAGGGGACATAGAGGCGGCGTACTACAGTCTTCCCGGTCTCAAGAACTTGACCGCTTACTCTTTCCAGTGACATCAATCTCATTATAAACAGAAATAACTTGCTGATGAAAAACATTCTCATTCTGGCGACTCTCTCTGTCGCCTTCCTATGCCCTTTCCGGGCATATTCCCAAGACAGGCCCCGGGCTGTCGAGCTCGGTCTCGGAGGCTCTGCCATCAATCACACGAGGACAGTTGTCTCGAATTTCCACCAGACAGCCAGTGGAAACTATGTGTTCTCGTTGGAGCAGAAACAATTCTATGGCGGAGTCAACCTGTATTCCGCTTTCGAGCTGAAAGATTGGCTCTATCTCGATTTACAGGGTACTTTCGGATCGGCGACTTATTATGACGCGGGCGAGAGGAAGCGCGGTTTCTCTTTCATGGCCGGCCCGGGAGTCCAGTTCCGCCCTTTCACATGGAGCGAGTGGGTGAGTCCTTTCCTCCGGCTCGGCGTTAACTACTACCGGAAGAATTTCCCCACGTGCTATTTCGGACGCTTCGAGGGGGATGTCACAAAAGAGTCGGAGTGGAGGGCGGAGGACGCCTGGAACAAGGGCTTCACCTTCGACACCCGCTCCTATGTTCCTTTGACGGCTGGAGTCGGCCTTGTGGGCTGGCTCGGCGACAGGATAGGTGTCAAGATTGAGGGGGACTACATGAGATCCCTCGGCGTGAAAGGGGCCAATTTCGCGATGGGGACAGCCGGACTCGTGTACCGGATCGGAGGGAAGAGTAAGAGACCCTTGACTGAGCCCGCGAGAGTCGTGGAGAAGGTCGTGGAGAAAGAGGTTGTGAGAGAGGTCCCTGTCGAGAAAGTCAAGGAGGTCGTCAAGGAGATTGTCAAGGAGGTCCCATTCGAGAAGACCCTTGCCGAGCTCATGGACAACGTCACCTTTGATTTTGACAAGGCTGACATCACTCCGGGAAGCGAGGCTGTCCTGGACGAGGTCGCCAAGGTGATCCTGATGTTCCCGGAGAGCAGGTTCCTGATCTGCGGGCACACGGACGCCAAGGGAGACGAAAGGTACAACGAGAGGTTGTCCGAGGCCCGGGCTAAGGCCGTTCGGGACGCTCTTGTGGAGAGAGGGGTTCCTGAGTCGATGCTATGTCACAGGGGGTTCGGGAAGCGGGCCGCCCTGGTGCCAAGAGACGCGGACGATGAGTTGAGGCGCGGCGACAGGAAGGTAGTGATTGAGCCCGTGACATGGGAACCTTTGTGGAAATACTTGAAAAACAACGATTAAACTTTAAACTAATGAAAAACTTCATCAAATTGTCAGCGGCCGCGATTCTGGGAGCCGCGGTGGTGTTGTCATGCACAAGGCTGGACGTGACTCTTCCTGAGGGACCGAGGGGAGAGCAGGGAATCCAGGGTGAGTCGGGAGTCGCGGGGAAGACCGCCTACGAGGTCTGGAAGGAATATATCGCCTCAGGCGATGTCGATGACCCCTCAGGTGACGGAGGGAAATGGGATCCTGGCAGGAACACTGTCCATGACTTCTTCACATTCCTGGTCGGGCCGAAAGGCGACGATGGCCAGGACGGCAGGGACGGGAAAGACGGGAAAGACGGCCGTGACGGTAAGGATGGCCGTGACGGGGAGGACGGCCTGATCCCTTACATCGGCGAGAACGGGAATTGGTTCATCGGGGATGAGGACACGGGAGTCCCGGCCAGGGGAGACAAAGGTGACAAGGGCGACGGGGGACTGTCCGCCTACGACCTCTGGAAAGAGTCGGTTCTCTCCGAGGAGGGCCTGGTCAATCCCGGGAACGGGGTGTACGACCCCGATGAATATCCCTTCTGGCCTGTCGACGCGGTCAGCGAGGCTGATTTCTTCCTCTATCTCCACGGTGTCAAGGGAGATGACGGCAAGTCCGCCTACGAGCTGTGGAAAGAGTACATATCCTCCGGAGATGTGGAGAATCCGCAGGTCCCCGGGACCATGTGGGATCCTGAGGACAACAGCCTGCATGACTATTATGTCTTCCTGACCGGCCCCAAGGGCGATGACGGCCTCATCCCTTACATCGGTGCGAACGGCGACTGGTTCATCGGTGATGTTGACACCGGAGTCCCGGCCAGGGGACAGGATGGCGCCGATGGCCGGGACGGGACAGACGGTCGTGACGGAACTGACGGTCGTGACGGAACAGACGGGCGTGACGGTCAGGACGGCAAGGACGGCGCGACCCCCTACATCGGGGCGAACGGCGACTGGTTCATCGGCGATGTGGACACCGGAGTCCCGGCCAAGGGACAGGACGGTGCCGACGGAAAAGACGGTTTTGACGGAAAAGACGGCGCTGACGGCGCTGATGGAAAAGACGGCGCGGACGGCAAATCGGCCTATGAGATCTGGAAAGAGGATGTCCTTTCCGAGTCAGGTCTGGCTAATCCAGGGAACGGAGTCTATGATGTTTCCGAATACCCCAAATGGCCCGCGACGGCGGTCTCACTCGCCGACTTCTGGCTGTATCTGAGGGGACGGGACGGAGCGGACGGGCAGAACGGCTCGGACGGTACCGCCCACGCCCTCGCCGACACGGCCTATGTCGACAGGGTCGATCCCGGGATGTACAATGTCTCGCCCGTGATAGCTCTTGGGAAGACCATCGGCGGAACCGTTGAGTATGAATATGTTAACCCTGTCTCAGGAGGCGCGGCCTTCATAGTCACCGGCCCGGGTCCTGTGATCATTCCGGATTGCGAGGTAGTGTTCAAGGACATGTCAGGAAGCAAGACCTACACCAAGAGATCCGACTCCCAGGGATATGTCTACCTGACAAGGGAGGAGCTTCCTGAGTGGTCCGAGGGACTTCCCAGCGCAAAGGACACTCCCGGGAACCTTTCATCTGGTGTGAGGCCTGTCTCGTTCAAGTACGGCTCGACCGAGGTCACGGACCAGTCGAGGATCGCCGCCACTTGCAAGGTACCCTATAGAGTGGGTCTTTCCGTGGTGACGGAAAGAGGCTCGATCTATGACTATGCCGCCCACGCCGCTTTCCGTGTCTACAGGATCGTGGAGGGAGTCACCGAGAGCGAGGCGTTCATCAATTACAGGAATGTGGTCTCGCATTGGAATTATAACTCATCGTCAAGGGGCTATTGGCCCACCGTCAACTCCGCGTTCAGATATTACCGGAAAGGCGCTGACATCCTTCTCTCCAGGATCTCGTCAGGCTATTCTCTTGACTCCGATCTGTCATCGCTGGAGGGGGACGACCTGACCGATTGGTTCTCGGACCTTAACCACATCTGCGGCCAGAAGAATTACGACTACGCCATGCAAAGGGCGAAGGTCGCCCGGGCGAGGGTCAGGAACGGGGAGGTGTCCTGGTTCAGGGCCGGGTTCGGTGACGGCCCGGAGCCCTCGGTCGTGGGTGTGTACGACCTGCTGCTGAGGTATGACGGCGGGGTCGCGGCTTCCGGCGCCGGCGAGCTTCTCCCGGACTACGGCCTGAAGGTCTCCGACTCGGCCAGAGAGGTTATGAATCCCCCGTATTACACTATGCCTCAGGGAGTTCAGGGTGAATACGTGTGGGACTCCGGCCACACCAGCCTGACCCTTGGCCTGTCGGACATCGACGCCTTGAAGTCCGTCACGACCTACTCCGGAGGCGATTGGGACGCGGAGGGCGTCAGGTACAATTTCGAGGCGGGGACTTTCGGGGAACGTTACAGCAACGGGGCCTCGACCAAATTCACCGTGAGCGGGAAGTACTCCGGCACGACCATCAACAGCACAGTCGGTTTCCCTTTGTACGAGTCCTTGGACCTGAAGGATGTCTATGACGGGTTCAACCTCTCTGTGGCGGACTTCGTGGACGGGTCGGTGATGCTTGGTGGTTTCTCGGGGAAATTCGCGACGAATCTCCCGAATGTTGACTCCGCCTCCGATGCCACCGCGTCTGCTTTCGGCAGCGCCCTTTCTGTCGATGTGAAAAACGTCTCCAATATAGGAGAATAAATAAAAATGGCTATATTGGCGCCATGAAAAGGACAGCTCGCTTTTTCATGGCGCTTCTTGCCATGACTTTAGGTTGCCAGGAGTCTTCCGGGCAGAGATACATCACAACTGACGCTGACAAGGAGGTCGCCGCCCGTATCTTGGCGACGCTTCATGAGAATAAGGACCTCAGCACTCCGGAGCTGATGGTGATCGCGGCCAAGGATCTGCTCGGCACTCCCTATGTGGCATCCACCCTCGAGGAGGATCCCTTCAATGAGGAGCTCAGGGTGTACCTGACCAAGACAGACTGCATCCTCTTCGTCGAGACCTGCCTCAATCTGGCCAGGACAGTCAAACAGTCCGCGAATAAGGTTCCCGGTTTCGACGCCTTCGCGGCCAATGTGGCCAAGACCCGCTACAGGAAGGCTCCTCCTTACACCTATTCGGACAGGATCCATTACACCACGGATTGGCTCCGCCGCCAGGAAGGCTCCCTGGAGGATCTGACCTTGAGCCTGGGAGGAAAAGAGGACCCTCGCCCGATCAACTTCATGACAAGGCATCCCAAGAGTTACAAGCAACTTGCTGACGCTGACAATATTCCCAGGGCCGCCCTTGACCTGGGAAGGATAGGCGAGGTGGAGGATGAGTTGAACAAGATCCCGATGACCTATATTCCCAAAGACAGGATAGCCGCGGCCGCCAAGGGGATAAGGTCCGGAGACATCATCTGCTTCGTCTCATCCGTGGAGGGGCTCGACATAGCCCATGTCGCTATCGCCTATGTCGAGGACGGCAGGGTCGGCTTCATCCACGCGTCACAAGCTGACGGAAAGGTTGAAATCGACGGACGGACGATAGAAGAATACGTCAGGCCGCGTTCCAACCTTTCCGGCATCAAGGTCGTCAGACCCTTATAGACTTATTTCTTGCCGAAGATACCTCCGAGGAGGCCACCGAGAAGCCCTGAGCCGCCGATTGAGCCGCCGAGGGCGATGATGACGTCGTTGATGTCCACCTTGCCGTCACCGTTCTGGTCCTTGAAGAGTTTAGTGACTCCGCCGAGGACAGTGGGGATGAGGGCGAGGAGGGACTTGTTGAGGACAGATCCGAGATTGAGGTTCTTCAGGATGTTGTTCGTGAAGAGACTTCCGGCGAGGGAGGTCACAGGGCTCTGGGTGGCGGAGGTCTTCCCCGTCAAGAGATCGGTGATGATGTTGATTCCTCCTTTGCTGGTGGCTGTCTTCTTGAGACTGCCAAGGATAGAGTCTGAGAGTCCTCCGAGAACCTGGTTCTGGAGATTAGCGGGAATCTGAACCCCGCCTGCGGCGGCGCTCACCTGCTGCTTGATCACATCCGCGATTGAGAATGCCATTGCTTTGTGGTTTTGAGAGTTGGATAATATTCGTTTATAAAAACAGATCGAAGTAGTCAGTGACTTTGTCCATCAAGTGTATCCTCCATCTTCCGGCGACATTGTGCTCGGAGAGGGGATAGGGGAAATAGTCCATCTGGGTGCCGTTCTCTATGCATTTCTGGACGAAACTGAGGCTGTGCTCCCAGACCACCGTGTTGTCGACGGCGCCCTGGCAGATCAGGAGTTTCCCCTTGAGGTTGGCCGCGTTCTCGATGAGACTGGTCTCCTTGAAACCCTCGGGATTAGTCTCCGGGGTGTCCATGTAACGCTCCCCGTACATGATCTCATACCATTTCCAGTCGATGACAGGACCGCCCGCCACACCGACCTTGAAGGTCTCGGGATAGCTGGTCATCAGGGAGATTGTCATGAAACCGCCGTAGCTCCAGCCGTGAACACCGATCCTCTCGGAATCCACGAAAGGCAGGGACTTAAGCATGTTGATCCCGACCATCTGGTCCGCCATCTCGGCCTGCCCGCAGTGGCGGTGGATGACTTTCTCATATTCAGCGCCCCTGTTGGGTGTGCCGCGGTTGTCCTGGACATAGACCACATAGCCTTTCTGGGCCATGAGCAGCTCCCACATCCGGACGCTCCCGAGCCAGGAGTCGTTGACCAGCTGGGAATGAGGGCCTCCGTAGACATAGAGCAGGACAGGATACTTCTTGGAGGGGTCGAACCCGGCGGGCAGGTAGAGCCTGTACCAGTTGTCGTATTGGCCGTCGGCGCTTTTCACCGTGCCCAGCATGATCTTCCCGGTCTTGAAAGCCTTGAGAGGGTTCTCGGCGCGCCCGAGCTCCCTGGTCATCTTCCCGTCGAGGGACTTGACGCAGGTCACGGAAGGCACGTTGAAACTGCTGTAACGGTCGATGAAATATTTATAGCCCGGGCTCAGGGACACGCTGTGCCACCCTTCCTCCGCGGTGAGACGGACGGACTTGCCGATCTTGGCCTTGGCGATGTTGGCCGGGCCCTTGCGGGGCTTCAGGCCGGTGACCTGGATCTTGAACAGATGGTTCTCGACAGGGGAGACCTCGGCGGAGGTGTAGTAGATGTTGGTGCCGTCGTTGTCGAGGTACTGGACATCGGCGTCAACCTCGGTCAGTCTCCTGACAGTGCCGAGGGTGTCGCAGAGGTAAAGGTTCCTGTAACCGTCCCTGACCTCGGTCCTGTAGAGGAACACATAGGTGTCCTTGATGAAATGAAGCGGGTCGGAGGGCTCGACGTAGCGGGGATCCTCGTCCTCGAGGAGAGTCCTCACGAAAGAGCCGTCGCAAGACCGGTACATGTTGAGTCTCACATGTTTCTGCGACCGGTCCAGGACCTGTATGAATAAATATCTGTCGTCCGGGGACCAGCTGATGTTGGTCAGGTAGCGGTCGTAGCCGAAGTCGGTCACGTCGCACCAGACGGTTTTCCCGCTGGCGAGGTCGTATACTCCGAGGGAGACCTCCTCGCTTTCCATTCCGTTCATCGGGTATTTGATGCTCTTGAGGGTGCCCGTGCGGGTGGAGATGTCAAGTAGAGGGAAATCTGTCACCCGGCTCTCGTCCTTGCGGTAGAAGGCGAGCTTGTCGCCGGAGGGAGACCAGAATATTCCCCCGTTGATCCCGAACTCGTTGCGGCTGACAGCTTGCCCGTAGGTGATCTGGTCATTCTCATTCACAGCCACCGCGATCTCGGTACCGTTATTATTAATGTAGAGGCTCTGCCCTTTAGTGTAGGCGGTGACACCGTTCTTGTTGGGAATCGCCCCCCGGGTCATGCGCCTTGGCCCCTGCGGGCCCTGGGGCCCGGCCCCGTTGAACTCGACCTCCTGCCCTGTGGCGGCGTTGTAGGCCTTCATCGAGCGTCCCTCCATGAGGATGTAGGTGTTCTCGTCCGCCCATGATGCCATGATTGTCTGGGGTCTTGTCCCCATTCCCATGACCGCCTCTTCCATGGTCATCATCCTTCCCTCGTTGTTCTCGGGATGGACCGCGACGACCCCTGTCTGCGCCCGCGCCGCCACCGGCAGCGTCAGGGCCATGATGATAAGGAACTTCTTCATTATTCAGGTGTTGTTACTGAGATGATTCTGTCTACCACGTGTTTTTGCATCCCTCTCCAGGGAAGGGCTCCAAGATACTCTTTGTAGTGCAGCTCGACAGTCTTCCCGCCGCACCTCATGAGCTCGTTGGCTATCTCCTCGTCTTTGACCGAGAAATCGAAGATGTAAGACTGGATCGTGGCTGTGCCTCCGGTCTTGGGGACAGATCCCTTGAACCCCGCCTGGATCAGCCTCCCCTCATAAGTCTTCCAAACGTAGCCTTTGTAGGTGAACTGGTTGAGTTCCCCGGCTTTCACCCCGTCGCCGAACACGAAGTAGAACTTGATGTAGACGAACAATCCCGCCGCCACCACAAGGCAGGCGATGATCCAAAGAAGGATTTTCTTTCCTGTTGACATGATAGTAATGCTATTTCACTGTGTTTCCGGTCATCTCCCATCCCGTCACTGTCGAGACCACGGGAATGACCGTGTAAGCTATCTTGGTGTGTCCGGACCCGTTCGGATGCCCGTCGGCTCCGAGGTCGCCTGTCTCGTTGTGGACAGTGGACGAGAGCGCGACCAGGCTGATTTTCTTCAGGCCGCTTGAGTCGATCGCTTTCCTGATGTAGACCTCCTGAAGCGGGTCGTGTTTCGGGACCATGCAAAGGATGGGGTGATCCTCGCCATAGAAGTCCTTGATCTCTTGGAGAAGCTGGATGTAGTTCTTGACGAACACTCTTTCGGAGGGTTGCATCCTTGTGGAGAAGTCGTTGGTTCCCAAATAGATGACAGTGATGTCAGGCCTTATGGAGCCAGGCTCCCAGTTCCCCTCCCTGACCGTGTCGAATGTCTGGAGATAACGCTCCGGCATGTAATAGTCCTTGACATTGCCGTTGTAGTTCCTGGCCACGCCCATGCCGGAGTGGGCGACCACGATCTGATCCGCCCCGAAATATCTCGCCGTCATGCAGGCGTAGGTCAGGTTCTGGTTCTCAGTCTCAGGGGAGAAGCGCTCCTTGTTCGAGGCCTCGGTGCCGTAGCCGCACGTGTAGGAGTCGCCGATGAACTCGATGACCCGGTCTTTCGGAGGGTCGGCTTGGAGGAAGACCCCGTCGGTGTGGAACTCCTTCACGGTGGTGACTCCCTGCTCACCCTCAGTGCGTTTCTGGAGGATAACCTGATGGACGGCGGCTTTCGAGCGGCGCCCCGTCCCTGTGAGGGCCCTGACCTCCTCTTTACTGAATATCACCATCGTGGTGTCGGCCCCGGTCACGGTCAGGACCTTGTCGGGAGCCGAGTCCATGTCCTTGTCGATCCAGACGTTGTAGTGGTTCCTCTTTGTGTCGGAGACTTTGAGGCTCAGGTCGTCACCCATGAAGCGCACCCTGAGATACACCCCGGTCCAGTCGAAGGAGACATTCCCATCCCTGACTTCTGTCCTGCCGATGTAAGTGACTCTGCCGTCGGATCCTTTCATGATCTCGCACCAGAGAGATGATTGGGCGAGCAGGAGGGCGGACAGCAGGCACAGGAAATATTTACATGTTCTCATAAGCGCTTTGAAACATATAAAGTTAAACAAGATTTTCGTTAAAACAAAGCCCGGCTTCTCAAAGCCCGCCCCAGGGCGCTCCTAAGGCGATGGAGGTTGATTCCCAACCTTTTGACGGAATACAACCGGCGGTAGTCCCTTTGTTTCAGGAATATGTCGGAGCGGAACATCTCCATTCTGAGTGCGATAGCCTTGTGGTAGCGGCCTGAGGTGTACTCATCCAGGCAGGCGAGCATTCTTATCAGGGTCTCCTTGTTGGCTATGATATTCACGCCTTTATGCCTCCGGGTCCAGGATCCCTCGACGTTGAAACGGTAAACCGACATCGGGTCGTCCAGGTACACCATCCCGCCCCGTAGGGATCCCTGGATGGCGAGGACATAGTCTATCGTGATGATGTCCCTCATCGGGGTGTTCTCAAGGTAGACCTTCGACCTGCACATGACGGAGGAGGTGGCGCAGAGGTTGGCCCCGCCTCCGAGGATGACCTTCTCGACCGTTATGATCCCGCTCCGCCACCTCGGGGCGACCCATCCCTTGAACTTCCCGTCCACGCGCCTCTCCGCTTTGTGGGAACAGATGTCGGCCTCCGGGTGGGCCTCAAGGGCCTCCACCTGTCTCTGGAGCTTTAGAGGGTCTGTCCAATAATCGTCCCCCTCGCAGAGGGCTACATATTCCCCCCTGACCAGGGGGTAGATGAATGTCCGCGCGATCTTGACCCCGCGGGAGTACTGGTTCTCTTTCTGGAGGACAGCGCGGATGAGCCGGGGGTATCTGGCTTGATATTCCCGGACAATGTCGGCGGTCCCGTCGGTGGAGGCGTCGTCGTGGACAATCACCTCGAAGGGGAAACCCGTCTTTTGCGAGACGAAGCCTTCGAGGGCGTCCCGGATGTAGCTTACATGATTGTAAGTCAAGCAGATGACTGTCACTTTGATCTCATCCATGGCGGCCTTCGATCAGGGTGTAATCGTCCAGCATTGCAGCGAGAGCCTCCCTGGAGTTGCACATGATGGCGTCCATGATGGACAGCCCCGGAACGAACGAGGAGCAGGGTTGGGGATATTCAGGGAGACCGGATTTGAGGAACAGAAGCTTGATCCCTCTCCGAGCGAACTCTTCCGGATCGTAAAGCCTCATGCCGCCGATGGCGTTGATGTAGGTGTCGGCGCCGGTCCTGGCGCAGAAGTCATAGATCCGCTCTTCCCTCTTGAACCGGTTGTTCCCTAGGAGGTCCGAGGTCCGTAGCAGGGGAGTGGTGATCCCGAGACAGGAGCAAACCTCCCTGATCGAGTTTTCCAGGAATAAGGAGAGATTCCGCTCGGGAAAGCTCAGCACCCTCTCCGCCAGGGCCATCCCGGTGTTGAAAAACGGAGCCTTGTGATAGGCCATCTCCAGGGTCCTGAGTTTATTACCCTTGTCGGGAGGAACGATCTCCATGTCCTTGATCAGCTTGAAACTGCTCTGTCCCTTCACCTCTATCCGGAAAAAGGCCTCTTTCCCGTTGACAAGAATCCTGTTGCGGGTGATCCATCCTTTCCTGATGAAATTGTAGTCGTCGGAGATCAGGAAAAGATCGGCCGCCTTGATCAGCTGCCACCACCCCAGATAGGGGAAAAAGTATGGTTGGTTGGCGGCCAGGATCATAACACGTCGCAATATGGAAGGATTTCGGGGTCGTCGGTCAGCAGGGGACAGGCTTTCCTGTCGTCACCCACATTGGTCACGGGGAGGCTGGAGGTCCTGAACAGGCCGGAACCGAAATAGCGGTCATCGACGCATAGCATCATCCCGCAAAGGTAGTCGTCATATTCATCACCTTCCCAGATTGTCCTGAACGTACGTTGCTTGATGAATGGCTGTATGACCATCCCATCGAGGCTAAGCCCGTTCCATTCCTCCTCGGAGGTGAGTGGACCGGCCTTGACCCCCTCGCTTTTGCCGAGACGGAAGGGCTTGAGAATGAATCCGTTCTTATTCTCCTTGACCTCTGTGGCGATCTCGTCGGCCTCGGGGGTGCCGCCGACCCATGTCCTGATGGCGTGGGAGCGAAGGAAGGCGGTCTCCTCACCTGTGAGGCATCTGCCCGTGAAACTGTCCTCGAACCACAGCCGCATGAACCTCTTGTCATGGAGAAGGAAGATGTTCCTGAAGTCAGCGCTCATCCCAGCGTCCGCCATCGCCTTGACCGTGTCCATGCTGAAAGACAGGATGTCGTTCTGGTTCAGCGCGCTGATCACGAAGGCGCGGGAAGACCATTCCTTCCTCCGAGACTCGACCTCCGGAGCCTCTATGACGTTCACCTCGTGCCCGAGCCTCTCGTAGAACTCTTTGTAGAGCCGGATCTCGTTCGTCCGGTCGGCGCTTTTCAGGACGAATATTCTTTTCCTTCCTCCCGGAAGCCCGGCCATGTAGTCCATCAGGCTGGAATATTCAGACTCCCTGGACCGTCCGGGGAAGCGGGCCATGAAACGGTCCGCCGCCTCCTCGGCGAATCTTGACATGAATATCCCGTGACCGAAGAAGCGGGAGGTGATCTCGCAGATCCTCAGGTTCCCTTCGGTGTCGATGAGGTAGTCTGGCCTCCACGTGCCGGCTTTGAAAGGGAATAGGTCTTGATATTCAAGTATTCCCAGATCTTTTTCTCCCAGAGGCATCCAGCCGGGGACATAGTCTCTCCAGTTGAGGGCAAGATGCTCGGCGCAACGGTAGAGAACCCTGTGCAGCTCGGCGAGCTCCTCCCGGCGGCCGCCGGTGATGACCACGGGTCTGTCGTGGTACCAGCGGAGATAGTAATCTGTGAGGTCGCGGATCATTTCCCGAAGAGTCTTGTCTGGTAGCCGAGGCACTGGAAGCCGTTCCGGTTGATCTCGGGGATCATCGAGGAGGGGATCCCGAGTTGTTTGCGGACCCAATAGCAAACGCTGACGCTCATCCCGATGGTGTCGGTGTAGTCCATCATCCGCCGGATGCCCCCGACGCTCAGTTCCCGGTCAGGGGCGGTCCTTGCCCTCTGCTTGCGGTGGTCGGCGTTGGAGGGCTTCAGGTAGGCCTCGTAGAGCTGACGCTCCATGTCCTTGTCGAAGGCTCCAAGATACTGTCCGAGCATCGCCAGGTTCTCCATGCAGACGGTGAGGAACTCTGGCTTGTAATTTATTATCCCTTCGCCTCTCAGGATGTCGAAGAACGATTTGATCCCCTCGTCGTTGAGACAGGGGGTGAAGATGGGCTGGACCAGGGCCGAGTCCGCCTGGACGCCTCTCCCGGCGCAGATCCGGACAGCCCTCATCCTTTCCTCGATAGGGGCCGCATAGGGCTCGATCAGATCCCTGAAAGCCGGCGGCATTATTGAGACGCTGGTGTTGAACTGCATCCTGTCCCTCAATTTCCCGAACAGGTCCAGGATAGTCTCTCCCTCGTCCTCTATCAACAAATGCCTCGCTCCGGCCTTTGAGGCGATGAAAAGCCTTGCTTTGGACTCGGGATTCTTCTCGAAATGGCTTATGAACTCCCTGAGTACCCTGTGGGCCACGCCCGTGAGCAAGGTGGCCTCCTGGAAGGCCTCTGTCTTCGGGGAGAAATAGTAGTAGTGGGGTTTGTTCTCCGACCCCGGGCCATTCTTTTCATCCAGCAATCTCCTGACATAGAGGTGGTAATCCAAGTCCACCACGAGTTCCCGCTCGTGGACACCGTCGGTCACAAGGCAATATTGGCAGCCGATCCCGCATCCCTTGACCGGGTTGATCTCGTAGGTCAGGGTAGGGCAGCGGCCGGTGTAGTTGTGGATCTCGGTCTGAACCGCTGAGGGATCCCCCCTGGTCTCCCGGAAGCGGGGCTTCGGGATGAGGGAGCGGCTCCCGAACCGCGACTTGAAGACCATGCTCCCTCGCCGAAGGGCTTCCAGGGCTTCCTCGTCGGGATCCACGTCGGCCCCAAGGGCCTTGAGGTAATAAGAATCTACAACCCGGGGGGCGAAACCCTCCAGGTTGTAGACATCAGTTTCTCGGGAATATATGGGAGTATAGCTTCTCATCCGCTATACCTCCATGGCTAATTAGCCATCAATTGCGGCAGGAAGGTACTGAACACGAGCACGACAAGTCCTATCACAAGCACGGCGACAGTCTTCTTGGACACGCCCTTCCACTCCTTGAGGATGATACCCCAGACATTGGAGAAGGTGACGTTGAGAGCCATGAGGATGCACCAGCTGAAGGTGATGAGGACAGGGTAGTTCGTGAGGAAGCCTTTGCCGAGGCTGAGGCCGAAGAACTGGCTGTACCAGAGCAGACCGGCCAGGGCGCAGAACAAAAGGTTGTTCGCCCAGAGATTGCCCTTGCGGTAGTCGCCCCAGGTCTTGTTCTTGCTGTTCTGGAAGAAGCAGTAGGCCGCATTGGTCAGGAAACCTCCGAAGGTGACAAGCATGGTGGCGGGCAGGGTCTGGAAGATGGGCTTGGTGCCGGGCAGGAACAGGTCCTGGCCGAAATTCAAGCCGATGTTGAAGCAGGCGCTCATGAAACCGGCGAGAAGGGCGACGGCTATTCCCTTACCGAAGTTGAAATCCTTGACAGCCTTCTTTTTCTCCTCCTCGGGCAGGGCGGCGGATTTCATCGCGCCGGCCACACCGATGATGGCGATACCGATGATGGTGACGACGACTCCGACTATGACGGCGGTGGTGAGGTCACTGGCGTGTCCCGTGAAGACCGGGCCGAGGATGGCTCCGAGACCGGAGCAGGTGCCGAGCGCTATTGACTGGCCGAGGGCCACTCCGAGGTAACGCATTGATAGTCCGAAGGTAAGGCCTCCGATGCCCCAGAGCACGCCGAACAGGACTGTCAGCCAGGCGTCCTTGGGATGAGAGCTGATCAGGGACAGCAGATCCCCGAATGAACCGCCTGTCCCTGAGACAGAGAGTATCGAGCCGATGATCGGGAACACGAGCCAGGCGAAAACACCCTGGACGATCCAGAAACTCTCCCAACTCCAATCCTTGATCTTGTTGATCGGGACATAACTGGATGACTGGCAGAAAGCGCCGACGGCGATGATAAGAAGTCCGATTACAAGTAACATTTCGCGATGTGGTTTAAAAACATCCGCTATATTAGCGAAAATTCACGAGAAATAAAAGACCCGCCCTGATGGAAATAAAAAGAGCCGGGGATCGAATGATCTCCGGCTCTTGTCTCATTGGCGCCTTTCGGCACCTTAAGTACTGGGTAGGAGAATCGAACTCCTATTGCAAGATTGAGAATCTTGAGTACTAACCGTTATACGAACCCAGCGTTGTTCGGGACTGCAAATATATATAAAAAACTCAATGTTCCAAAAAAAAGTCGCGCACAGGCGCGACTTTTTCTTTCCGATCCGCGAAGACTATCTCTTGCGGTCCTTGTATCTCTGGTAGAATTTGTCGACGCGACCGGCGGTGTCAACGAGCTTGACCTTGCCAGTGTAGAAAGGATGAGAGGTGTTGGAGATCTCAACCTTCACAACCGGGTACTCGACGCCGTCCACCATCAGAGTCTCTTTGGTCTCCGCGCAGGAACGGGTGATGAACACGGTTTCGTTTGACATATCCTTGAAAGCTACAAGGCGGTAGGTTTCGGGATGAAGTCCTTTTTTCATTGCTTTACGATCTAAATTGTACAATCTTTCGCTGTAAAAAGCCTGCAAAGATAACCCTTTTCTCCGAATAATCAAGCGTTCACGTCATTTTTTCACTTGATCCGGTAGGGCTGGTCGTCGTAGAGAGAGTAGCGCTTCGCCTTCCGGATCCATTTCTGCTCCTCCAACTTGACATGCTCCCTGGCCTCCTGGAATCCTGTCTTCCCCTTGATGTAGCCGAGCAGAACCGGGTCGGCGAGTTTTTCCTCGAATCCGGGGAGGAGCTCAAACTGCGGGTATCTTTCAAGGAAGTACCTGATTAACTGGACAGTATGCAGCAGCGAGTGGTACTCGGCGCCTGGCTGGAGCATGATCTGATAGCCCTGGCAGCGCTGCCCCTGATGCCTTCCGGCGGCCGGGGTGAAGGTGCAAGGCCTCATCAGCGTGCCCTGGGGGGCGGGGATGATGTCAACCTGGCTGTGCTTTATGAAGGGGGCCCCGAAATATTCATACGGACGGGCGGTGCCTATGGCGGGAGTGATGGTCGTGTTGTTCCAGAGTCCTCCCCCGGGATACATCTGGCAGGTGAACATCCCGGGAATATCCGAGGCGGGGGCTATCGTCCAAGGCAACAGCTGCCTTGTCGCGTCGCTGGCCAGGGCGGAGATCACGTGCAGGGGGAAACCGGCCCCTATCTCATTGTAGTACAGGGCGCAAAGCTCCCCGAGGGTGAGCCCGTGACGGTGCGCCACCTTGGGGGTGTGCGGCTCGACCGCTCCCGAAGGCATCGAACCTTCCACGATCCTTCCCGCGGGGTTGATGTGATCGACCACGTAGAGGGAAGGGGAGTCCTCCATCCTCGTCATGATCTCCATGAGGCGGAAAACGTCTTTGGTGTAGTTGAAATACCTCGCTCCGGCGTCCTGGATCTCGACCACGACGGCGTCCAGCCTCTCCAGGTCGGAGGGCTCGAACGCGATGTGGTTGGTGCCTGGGGTGAGCTCGGTGTCCCTCGGTGTGAGGAGAACCGCCAGGTTGCCCCTGTCCCTGAACATGTCGTGCAGGTAGCGCCCCCGGGCGGTGTCCCAGCAGTTCTGGGTGCAGAAACACCCGACCCTGCCTCCGAGCAACGCCTTGTCCAGCTGGTCCTCCAGCGCCGTGGTCCTGAAAGAGAACATCCTACATCAAACTTTTGGCTATTCCTATCACCTCCGCGGCCAGGGCCTCGGCGGCCTCGAGTGTTGGGGCCTCGGAATAGATCCTGATGATCGGCTCCGTGTTGGAGCGACGGAGGTGAACCCACTCGCGCCTGTCCTCGAAACTGATCTTGACCCCGTCCTCGAGGTTGATCTCCTCTGAGGCGTAGACTTCTTTCAGCTTATTCAGGATCTTGTCTGTCAGGCTCTTGTCGGAAAGCTCTATCTTGTTTTTGGCGATGTGGTACTCGGGATAGGTCTTCCTGAGCTCGCTGGCTTTCATTCTCTTCCTGGCGAGGTTGGAGAGGAACAGGGCGACGCCGACCATGGCGTCGCGGCCATAATGGAGGGCGGGGTAGATGACTCCTCCGTTGCCCTCGCCTCCGATCAGGGCGTTGGTAGCCCGCATCAGCGTGGTGACATTCACCTCACCGACAGCGGAGGCCTTGTAGCTTCCTCCGAAACTCTCTGTCACGTCCCGCAGGGCCCTGCTGCTGGAAAGGTTGGAGCAGGAGACGGGAGCGTAGGGACAGGTCACCTCCTCGAGGCTGATGTCCTGGGCCTCGGCTATCCTCGCGGCCCTCTCGAAAAGATACGAGGCCACGCTGACGATTGTGTATTCCTCGCCGAAAGGCTCCCCGTCCTCCTGGATGAAGGCGAGACGGTCCACGTCGGGATCGACGGATATTCCCAGATCTGCCTTCTCCTGGACAACAGCGGCGCTCAGGCTGGTCAGGTTGGCCGGAAGTGGCTCCGGGTTGTGGGCGAAGTCACCTGTCGGGGCGCAATTCAGGCGGACGCATTCAACCCCGAGCCTCTCGAGGAGTCTTGGCATTATTATGCCTCCGACCGAGTTGACCGCGTCAAGAACCACCTTGAAACCGGCCTCCGTGATGGACTCCACATCCACATCCGGCAGGGCCAGGACGGCGTCCAGATGCTCGTCGGTGTAGTCATGCTCGGTGACATGGCCGAGATCCTCGACCCCGGCGAACTCGAAGTCTCCCTTCCCGGCGACTTCCAGGATGGCCTCCCCCTCCTTGGCGGTGAGGAACTCGCCACGCTCGTTGAGCAGTTTCATGGCGTTCCAGTGGCGGGGATTGTGTGAGGCGGTCAGGATTATTCCACCGTCCGCGCCGGCGAAGGTGACGGCCATCTCGGTGGTCGGTGTCGACGCAAGCCCGATCTTGACCACATCGATCCCGCAGGCGACCAGAGTGCCGGTCACAAGGCTCTCCACCATTGGGCCGGAGAGCCTGGCGTCCCTTCCCACCACGACCTTGTACCTTTCCCCGTAAGGTTTCGGCTTCCTTTGGGGCAGGGTGGCGCTGTAGGCGTAGGTGAAGCTCACTATATCAACAGGAGAAAGCCCTTCACCGGGCTTTCCTCCTATGGTTCCCCGGATGCCGGAGATGGATTTGATCAGGCTCATCAGATCGCCAAAGCCAGCATAAGGGCGCCGGCGAGCCCGAGGATCGCGTAGAATTCAGGAAGGGCGCCGTAGATGAGAGTGTTGGTCTGGACGTCATGCCCCTGGGATATCCCGACGATACCGTTGGCGCAGACCTGTCCCTGGCGGATCGCCGAGATCATGCAGACGAGACCGACTCCTAAACCGACCCCGAAAAGGATGGGCCCGTTGGCGGCGAAATCGAATTTGTAGATCAGCAGCCACATGAAGAAGGCCACGAAGCCGTAGATGCCCTGGGTGGCGGGAAGGGCGGTCAGGAGCAAGAAGCTGCTGGACTTCTCAGGGGCGGCCTTGAGGGCCCCCTCAGCGGCGTTGCCGGCGATGGTGGTGCCGATGGCGCTTCCTATACCCGCGAGGCTGAGCATCAGCCCGAGCCCGAGATAACCTAGAATTTCATTCATGATGTTATTGATTTTGTTTGTTTGTTATTGGTCTGTACATTCTTCCCTTCCCCTCGTAGCCGCTGTTCTTGAAGAACTCGAGGAAGTTCAGGCGGAGGGGATGGACGAAGGCCCCGAGGCAGCACATCGCCAAGTTCAGGGAATGGCCCACGACGAATATTATGACAAAGGCTATCCAGCCCGGGCCGAAACCACCGTCGCCGACCGTCATGGCGGCGATGTCGTTGAACGCCTTGCCGAGCATGCCTCCGGCGAGGCCGAGGGCGTAGAGGCGGAGGTAGCTCAGGACATCCCCGAGCAGGCCTGTGGCCATGTTGTAGGTCTCCCAGAGGCCGGAGCCGATGTTCTTGAGAGGATTGCGGTGGATGTCGTTGAGCAGGAATATTCCCAACGCGGAGATCACCCCGATCGCTATGATCACCCATTTGGTGACAGTCGAGCTTAACACGCCGGTCAGGGACACTCCTCCGACTATGACTCCGCCGACGATCAGAAGGGTCCAGCCCCATGTGCCGAGCGAGCCGAGGAAGCCGCGCTTCCTGGTGGCGTAGATTCCTTTGAGCAGGAAGGCAAGTGACAGGTGGATTATTCCTATCACTATGGATATCACCATGTTGGCGTCGAAGCCGGCTATATTCCCGGTCACCATGCACTTCTTCAGCCAGAATGGCACCCACGCGGACTGGGAGATGTCGAAGCCGAAAAAGGTGTGCATCACCAGACCGATCACGAATGTGCCCGCCCCGAGAGTCACCACAAGGCCGGACAGGTTTCCCAAACCCTCGGACTTCCGGATGAAGAGACCTATGAGCATGAGGGCGAGGCCGTAGCCGGCGTCTCCCATGCACATCGCGAAGAAGAGAAGGAAGAACACCGACAGATAGGGAGTGGGGTCGAACTCGTTGTACTCAGGTCTGCCGTACATGTCGGTCAGCACCGTGAACATCCTTGTGAAGCGGTTCCCCCTGAGCTTGATAGGGGGATTGTCGTCCTTGGTAGCGGTCTCCTTGATGTAGTAGATCCCGTCCATGGCGTCGAAAGCCTCGCTGAGCCTGGCGTCCTCCGAACTTGGGGCGAAGCCCTCGAAGGTGGTGATATGCCCCTCGGCGGCCTTCCCGGAGCCGGCCTCGGCGAGATGACGCTGCAACTCCGCCATGGCCTTGTCTCCCCTTTGACCGAGTGAGGGGATATAATCCTTCAAGCTGAGCAGCAGGCCTTTGCAGGCGATCATCTCCCCCTCTTTGTCGGCCAGCCAGCCTTCGGCCTCGTAGAGGTCCTTTGAGGGCGCCGGCAGTTCCTCGACGGGGAATGAGTAGTCGGGATCGTCCGAGGCGGTGACGAACCAGATGTTCTTCCCGTCGTCGGCTATCTCCTTGATGGCGTACTTGGTCTCCCACGAGGGGTCGTAGGACTTCTTGGGGAGGCGATAGAAGCGGATCATCATCCCCCGGGCGGCGAGCTCATCGATGACCTCCCTGTCGTAGCGGCCCCACACCCTGCTTTCCTCCAGCTCTTTACGGGCGGTCTCGATCTCTCCCTTCAGGGTTTTCATCTTGGCGGACACCTCCTGGAACAACTCAAGGGGATGATCTATCCCGCCGTCGGATGAGGGGGAGAACTTGCCGTGGTCAGGATCGGACTCGAGATTGACAGACTTGAGCTGTCTCACCGCGGCCCGGCAAGCCTCGGCCTCGGCCGCCAGTTTGGCCGATCTGGCGTCGACAGGCTTCTCGGAGCGGGTGATGTCGACAACCCCGAGCCCCTCAAGGTCTTTGAGGAACCTCTCCGCGTCGCCGCTCATGAGGACGAATGAATATTTGGTCATTCTCTCAATCATCGCCCTGCTCCTCCTCCATCGCTTCCTCCGCCGCGTGACGGCCCTTGACTATCTTGGACGAGGCCTTGCTGAGGTTCTCCTCGTCTTCCATGTATCTCTTGATCTTGCGGATGGCCTCCTGGTAGCCGGGGATCTGGACTTTCTCGTAGAGGTTGACCTTCTGGGTGGTCTTCTTTCTCTGGTAGTCGAGGATCCGCCTCTTCTCCATGTAGACCTCGGACTCTATCCCGAGCCGTGACAGCTCTTTGAGAATAGCCACCCCGTCCATGTACCACGCCGGCTTGACGAAAGTGTTGAAGGGGCGGATCTCGTAGGTTATCTCCCCGAGCTCCGGGCATTTGACACCGGCCACCTTGACAGTCTTAAGCTCTACATCCGTGATGGTCACAAGATCGCGCTCGAACTCGTTCCACAGAGGCGCGAGATAGTCATATCTTTTCTCCGCCTCGTCAAGTTCCCTGATCAGGCTCTCGCTCTTCTCCTTTGCCTTCCGCACCTCAAGCCGAAGCGCGCTCTCCTTGTTCTGCAACGTCGGGAGAGCTTTCAGGCGCGTCTTGAGCTGCTTCTGCAGGTTGTTCAGCGCTGTCTTGTTGTATTGAAACTTGATAGCCATTATCAGCGGCCTTTCCAGTATTTGTCGATCAGTGACTGCTTTATTCCTGTCTCCGCCTTGGTGAAATACTTCCCGAAGAGTTCCCAGGCCGTGTCGAGCATCTCGTTGATGGATATGTTGACGTCGATCGAGAGAAGCCTCGTGGCGTATTCCTTGGCGTATTGGAGACAGCGGTGGTCGTAGTCCGAGAGGTCGAAACCGTTCTCCAGCTTTGTCTTGGCGTTCTGGGCGTCGGCGTACAGCCTGACGCCGGCGTTCATCACCTGGCTGTGATCCTCACGGGTCTTTATGTTCTGGACCCTCTGCTTGAGCCTGGAGAGGGAGCGGAAAGGATCGATGATGACTTTGCCCGAGTCTGAGTCGGTGCGGAGGAACAACTGTCCCTCAGTGATGTACCCGGTGTTGTCCGGGATCGCGTGGGTGATGTCCCCGTCGTTCAGGGTGGTGACGGCTATGATGGTGATGGAACCGTCCGTCGGCAGCTGAACGGCCTTCTCGTAGATCTTCGCGAGATCAGAGTACAGGGAGCCGGGCATGGAGTCTTTCGAGGGGATCTGGTCCATCCTGTTCGACACGATCGACAGGGCGTCGGCGTAGAGGGTCATGTCCGTCAGGAGAACCAGCACTTTCTCGTTCTTGTCGACGGCGAAATACTCCGCGGCCGTCAGGGCCATGTCCGGGACAAGCAGGCGCTCCACGGGCGGGTCCTCAGTCGTGTTGACGAAGCAGATGATCCTGTCAATGGCGCCGGCGTCCTCGAACGCGTGGCGGAAGAACAGGTAATCGTCGTTGGAGAGGCCCATCCCACCGAGGATGATCTTGTCCACGTCCGCTCTCAGGGCGACATCCGCCATGACCTGGTTGTAGGGCTGGTCCGGATCCGCGAAGAAGGGGATCTTCTGGCCGGAGACTATCGTGTTGTTGAGGTCGATGCCCGCTATTCCGGTGGGGATCAGCTCTGAGGGCTGACGCCTCTTATAGGGATTGACGGAAGGCCCACCGATCTCCCTGACCTCTCCCTCAACCTCCGGGCCGCCGTCGATGGGATGACCGTAGGCGTTGAAGAAACGTCCGGAAAGCTGGTCCGATACTTTCAGGACAGGCGGTTGGCCGAGGAAGGTTATCTCGGCGTTGGTGGGGATGCCTTCGGTCCCGGAGAACACCTGGAGGGTCACCAGGTCACCCCTCGTCTTGACGACCTGGGCGAGACGCCCGCCCACCACAGCCAGCTCATCGTTGGCGACCCCCTTAGCCTTGAGGGAGACAGTCGCCTTGGTGATGGCTTCCAGCCTGGTGTAGATTCTTTGGTATGCTTTAGTTGCCATATTCACGAGCCAGTTTACGGGTCTTGGCCGCGTATTCCTCGAACGCCTTGCCGTGGAACTTGGAATAGTTCATCTGGCGAAGGTCGTTGATCAACTCCTTGAAGAAGTCGCGGCATTTCTCAAAGTCATCGAATTGGTATTCCATGTCGCAGAGCTCCAGGGTCAGGTCGAGCATGTACTTCTGGCGCTCGATGGGACAGAGGGCGTCGACGCTGTCGAAAGCGTCTTGCTGGAGGAAGGCGAAGTCGATCAGCTCCGACTTCCAGAAACTGACATGGTAGCTGATAGGCACCCCGTCGTCACCGAGGATGTTGATCTGCTCGTAGGCCTCCCGCCCGCGGCGGAGAGTGTTCTTGGCCTTCAGGACGTCAGCCACCCAGCCGTGTTTGACATTCTCGTCGAGCCAGGAGATGATCTCGGGGTATTCAAGGTATTTGGAATAGGACTCGATAGGGTTGACGGCAGGGTACCTCTTCTGGTCGGCGCGGTTCTGCTCGAGACCGTAGAAGCATCTCGCCGCCTTCTTGGTGGATTCGGTGACAGGCTCCTTGAGGTTTCCTCCGGCGGGGGAGACGGTCCCGATGAAGGTGACCGCCCCGGTCTGGCCGTTGTTCAGCACGACCATCCCGGCCCTTGAATAGAAATTCGAGATGATGGCTGACAGGTCTACGGGGAAGGCGTCGGCTCCGGGGAGTTCCTCCATCCTGTTGGACATCTCCCTGAGGGCCTGCGCCCAGCGGGAGGTCGAGTCGGCCAGCAGGAGGCACTTCAGCCCCATGGCCCTGTAGTATTCACAGATGGTCATGGCGGTGTAGACGGAAGCCTCGCGGGCGGCCACGGGCATGTTGGAGGTGTTGCAGATGATGGTAGTCCTTTCCATGAGCCGCCTGCCGGTGTGGGGATCGATCAGCTCGGGGAACTCCGTGAATATCTCCACGACCTCGTTGGCCCTCTCTCCGCAGGCGGCCATCACGATGACATCGGCCTCGCCTTGCTTGGCGATAGCGTGCTGGAGGACGGTCTTCCCGCAACCGAAAGGCCCGGGGATGAAACCTGTGCCTCCCTCGGCGATGGGATTGAAACTGTCGATGCACCTCACGCCCGTCTCCATGATCTTCCTGGGCCTGGGTTTCTCCCTATAATTCTTGATGGCCACCTTCACAGGCCATTTCTGGGTCATGGTGATGTATCTCGACTCTCCGGCCTCGTCCGTGAGGGTGGCGATGATCATGTCGATGTTGTAGTTGCCGGCGGGGATGATCTTCTTGACCTTGAACTCTCCCTTGAAGGAGAAGGGGACCATGATCTTGTGGGGCAGCCAGCCTTCTTTCACCTCGCCCAGCCAGTCACCGGCGACGACGGTGTCGCCGGGAAAGACTATCGGGATGAATTCCCATGTCTTCTCGTGGTCGAGGGGGTCGGTGTACTCTCCTCTCTTGAGGAAGACCGACTCCATGGTGCTGAGGTTGTTCTGCAGGCCGTCATACACGCTCGAGAGCAGTCCGGGGCCGAGGGTGACCTCAAGCATCCTGCCCAGGAACTCGACCGGATCCCCGTTCTTGAGTCCCCTGGTGCTCTCGAACACCTGGACCGAGGCCTTGTCGCCATTGACCTTGATGACCTCCGCCAGAAGGGGGGTGCCATCCACGGTTATATGGCACAACTCGTTCTCGGCCACCGGGCCATCCACCTGGACCGTGACAAGGTTAGAGACTATGCCTGTAACTTTTCCTGTTGTCTTCATATAGTGATTCTCGTTTATTCGTTTGACGGTGCGTTGTAGTTGACGCCTCCGTAGGATCCCCTTGTCTCGGAGAGCAGTGTGTCGAACATGTCCCGGCCGGCCTCCTCGTCGAGCGAGCGCCACCTGTCGACCAACAGCATCTTGGCCACAAGGCCAAGTATCGCGTCCATGTCGAAATAGCTGAATGTCGTCAGCGAGCTGATCTTCTCCCACCTGATGGAGTCCAGGCCTCTCTCCCGGGCCAGGATGTCCGTCATGGACAGAGTCTCCGCGACCTTGCCCTCCTCCTCGAACTCCCCGGCGTCGATGTCGATCGTGTCCGCCGCCTCAGGCCTTCCGAAGGCCTTGTTGACGAACCTGGCCTTGGCGTTGCGGAACTTGAGGTCGAAGGTGAAATATTCCCGGACAAAACGGTTGGGGCTTTTGAGGGCGGCCTCATAGAACTCCCTGTCGAGACTCTCCTCGCCGAACCCCTCGACCACAGTGTCGACGGTTTTGGAGTCCCTCGGGGAAAGCTGGGACTTTATCCACGAGAGATAGCCGTCAAGTGTCCTTCCCTCCCCGAATCTCCAGTCAGGGGAGAGGGAGGGAACGCTGGCGATTATGTACTCGTAATTGGCCATCACTCCCCGAAGAGCATCTTACGTGTCACAGGCCTCATGTACTCCCCGATCAGGTTCTCGAAAGCCTCGGCGGTGAGGTCTATGAAATATGACCCGTCCTTGGGGCCGATCGTGAAACCTCCCTTGACTCTGCCCGAGTACGTCGCGGTGATCTTGGAGGACAGGATACTCGCCAGCTCCCCGCTGACGAAAGGCTCCAACTCGGCCTTGAGGCTCTCGGGAAGGACAAGCTCAAGATCCACGCTCTCCTGCGAGTTGAATCTCTCCGCGACGGCGGTGATGATCTCCTTGACAAAGTCCACCGATGACAGGACGGAAGCGGACTTCCCTCCTATAATCCCCTTGAGCATAAGGTTCTCGATGTCCGTCTTGGTGGCCTGGACGCTCTGAGTCGCGGCCATCTTGACATCGCCCTCCACCTTGACCCTGAAGTCCCTGGCGTCGTTCTCGGCCTTCCTGACGATCTCCTTGGCCTTCTTCTGGGCCTCCTCGATGATCATGGTCGCTTTCGCCTCTGCCTTGGCGATGATGGCCTCTCCCTCTTCCTTGCCTTTGGACAGGCCCTCTTTATAAAGTTTGTCCGTGAGTTCCTGGAGTTTATTTTCCATATGACATGATGTGTTAGTCCTGTTATTCACATTGATTTCACGTTAGTTAGCCGAGGAAGCCGAGGAGTATACCGGCGGCGACCGCGGAACCGATGACACCGGCCACGTTGGGCCCCATGGCGTGCATGAGCAGATGGTTGCCCGGATCGAATTCCCTTCCCACGACCTCAGACACGCGCGCGCTGTCAGGCACCGCCGAGACACCGGCGTTACCGATCAGCGGATTGATCTTCCGGTCTCCCTTTAGGAACAGGTTCCAGAACTTGACGAAGAGGACACCGACCGTGGTCGCTATCACGAACGACAGCAGACCGAGGAGGAATATCTTGAGGGAGGCTCCGGTGAGGAACTTGTCCGCCTGGGTGGAGGCTCCGACGGTCAGGCCGATGAGAGTTGTCACCACATCGATCAGCGGACCCCTGGCGGTCTCGGCGAGACGCCTGGTCACTCCGCTCTCTTTCAACAGGTTCCCGAAGAAGAGCATGCCCAGGAGGGGAAGCCCGGAGGGGACTATGAAAGCGGTGAGGAGGAAGCCCACGATGGGGAAGACTATCTTCTCCCTCTGGCTGACAACCCGGGGGGCGGGCATCCTCATGAGGCGCTCCTTCTTGGTCGTCAGGGCCAGCATTATGGGCCTTTGGATCACCGGCACGAGGGCCATGTAGGAATACGCGCTCACGGCGATCGCGCCCATGAGATCGGGAGCCAGTTTCGATGAGAGGAATATCGCCGTGGGACCGTCGGCTCCGCCGATGATGCCGATGGCTCCGGCCTGGTTGGGGTCGAAGCCGAGGGCCAGGGCAAGAAGATAGGCCCCGAATATTCCTGTCTGGGCGGCCGCGCCTATCAGCAACAGCCGAGGTTGCGAGATCAGGGCGGAGAAGTCGGTCATGGCACCGATCCCGAGGAAGATGAGGGGAGGGTACCATCCCTGTTTAACTCCTTGATACAGAGTGTTCAGGACAGAGCCGTCCTCATAGACGCCGATGTTCAGGCCCGGAAACATGGGAATGTTCCCGATGATCATCCCGAATCCGATGGGAACGAGGAGCAGAGGCTCCCAACCCTTCTTGATGGCGATGGTGATGAACACCACGCCAATCAAGATCATCGCGAAATTCTGCCACGTGGCGTTGGCGAATCCGGTGAAAAACCAAAATTGCCGAAGGTTCTCGACTATGGTGTTCATCCTAGGCGATCTTGACGATTTCAGCTCCCTCGAGGACCGAGTCTCCCTTGTTCACGAGAACAGCCGTCACGGTCCCGTCGAAAGAGGCCTGGATCTCGTTCTCCATCTTCATGGCCTCAATCACGGCCACTTTCTGGCCTGCCTTGACAGCCTGTCCCTCCTTGACTGACACCTCGATGATCACGCCAGGTAGGGGAGAGGTGACGACTTTGCCCGGTCCTGCGGCGGGGGCGGGGGCTGGCTGGGGAGCGGCCTGCGGAGCCGCGGCGGCGGGGGCGGCGGCCACAGGGGCCGCGGGAGCCATGGGCTCCTCCATCTCGACTTTGTAGGAGGCCCCGTTGACGGTGACATCGGCGATGGTCCCTTCCACGGAATTGATCTCGACGTTATACTCGTTGCCGTTGATCTTGAATTTGTAGGTCTTCATATCTGTATCTCGTGTTTTTATTATCGTGGTGATTGTCTGAATGTCTGTGTCTTGTCTGCCCAGCCGCCGCCAGCGGAGGGGACGATCGTGATCACGAGACTCTCAAGGTCGTGGATCCCGCCCCCAAGGTAGTCGTGGAGCGCGAGCGCTATCGCCGCCTGGACCTCCCCGCCGCTCTCACGAGAGAGGGCCATTGAGATGGCCGCCGCGATCTCCGGAGTCATTTCCCCGGCTTTTCTCGAACCCTTCACCTTCCTCGGCCTGGCCTCTTTCGGGGAGGGGGATTGAAGCCTTCTGCTCATCTTCCCGATCCATCCGAATATGATGGCGAGGATGATGAGGGCGGTGAACACGACCGAGACGGCTATCAACGTGAGGACGAAGCCATGAGGGTCTTTCTCTCCCATGACCTCGCTCTTGCTCTTCGCGTCCACATCCCCGTTGTAGGTGCCAGGGGTGGGCTTGGCGGACACCCTTGTCTCGAAATCCATCCCCTTCACGCCCTGTGGCACTCTCACGACGGAGTGGTCGGCGGGAAGGTCGGCGGGGATGTCGATCCGGTCGATGACAGTCCTGCCGTCATTGCTGACAAGGTAGACCGTCGTTCCCCGGCGGAGCTGGAAGTTGGTGTGGTAAGTGCCCTGGAATGACTTGCCGCTGGTGTAAAAGACAACACTCTGCCTCGGGCCGATCTTGGTGGAAAGGTCGGAGGTGGGAATATGATACTTCTTCAAGTCGGAGAGGTCGTCGGAGAGGTAGCACCCTCCGAACTTGACCGTGCCGCTGGATGTGTTGAACAGCTCGATCCAGCCGTTCCTCTGGCCATAGTCGTCGGTGACGCCCTCGGTGTTGTCCACCAGAACCTCGCCGATCTTGAGGTCGGTCAGGTTCTGCGCCCCGAGAGAGGCTCCGCAAAGCAGCGAGACGACGGCGGCTATAATAATCCTGATTCGTCTCATCGCTTTACAGAGGAAGATTGTCATGTTTCTTGGCGGGGATGGTCTGCTTCTTCCCGGCGAGTTGCTCGAGGGCCCGGATGACCCTGAAACGTGTGTTCCGCGGCTCGATCACATCGTCGATGTAGCCCTTGGTCGCGGCCTGGTAGGGGTTGTTGAAGAGCTCCTCGTACTCGGCCTTCTTCTCCTGACGGATCCTCTCCTGCTCAGCGGGATCCTTCACAGCCTTTATGTCCTTGGCGTACAGCACGTTGACAGCGCCGTCGGCTCCCATCACGGCGATCTGGGCGGAGGGCCAGGCGTAGACCAGGTCAGCCCTCAGGTGCTTGCTGCTCATCACGATGTACGAGCCTCCGTAGCTCTTGCGGAGCTCGACGGTGACCTTCGGGACAGTGGCCTCGCCGTAGGCGTAGAGGAGCTTGGCCCCGTTGGTGATGACAGCGCCGTACTCCTGCTGGGTGCCGGGAAGGAACCCGGGCACGTCGACGAGCGACACCAGGGGAATGTTGAAGGCGTCGCAGAAACGCACGAAACGGGCGCCCTTGCGCGACGCGTTGATGTCAAGCACTCCGGCCAGGGTCTTCGGCTGGTTCGCCACGATCCCGACGCTACGGCCGTTCATGTGGGCGAAACCCACTATGATGTTCTTGGCGAAGTCCTTATGGATCTCGAAGAACTTCCCGTCGTCCACTATGCTCCCGATCACCTTGTACATGTCGTAAGGTGTGTTGGGGTTGTCGGGGATTATCTCGTTGAGGCTGTCGTCCACACGGCTGACCGGATCGTTGGTGGGGACTCTCGGGGCCTCTTCCATGTTGTTCTGGGGAATGTAGGAGAGCAACTCCTTGATCAGGCGGATTCCGTCCTCCTCGTTCTCGGCGGCGAAATGGGCCACTCCGCTCTTGGAGGCGTGGACACTAGCCCCGCCAAGCTCCTCCTGGCTGACCTCCTCCCCGAGCACACTCTTGACCACGGATGGTCCGGTGAGGAACATGTAGGAAGTGTTCTTCACCATGACCGTGAAGTCGGTGAGGGCGGGGGAGTACACGGCTCCGCCGGCGCAAGGGCCGAAAATGCCGGAGATCTGCGGCACGACACCCGAGGCGAGGATATTCCTCTCGAATATCTCACCGTAGCCGGCCAGGGAATCGACCCCCTCCTGGATCCTGGCTCCGCCCGAGTCGTTCAGGCAGATGAAAGGAGCCCCGTTCCGCGAGGCCAGGTCAAGGACCTTGCAGATCTTCTCGGACATGGTCTTGGAGAGCGAGCCTCCGGAGACCGTGAAGTCCTGCGCGGCCACATAGACGAGTCGGCCGCCGATCGTGCCCATCCCGGTCACGACACCGTCGCCGTCGACATGATTCCGGTCCATCCCGAAATTGACGCAACGGTGACGGACAAACATGTCGAACTCCTCGAAGCTCCCCTCGTCGAGCAATAGGGCGAGCCTTTCCCTCGCCGTCATCTTGCCTTTCTCGTGCTGGGCGTCAATCCTTGCCTGACCTCCGCCCAGCTTGGCGGCTGCCCTGCGCTCAACCAGCCTCGCGATATTTTCCTTTTGAATGCTCATATTATCCTAAACCTTTATGGTAATTCACAAATATACCAAAAACCCCGTTTAAATCAAAAAAAACAAGCCCCGGGATAAGGCTCACCCCAGGGCTTTCTAATTCTCGCGGGAATAACTATTCCTCAGCAGGTTTCATGGTGTTGTAGACGGCGGTGACATCGTCATCGTCCTCGAGGAGGCCGGTGAGCTTGTCGAGGGTCTCCCTCTGCTCGGGGGTGACCTCCTTGAGCTCTGTGTTGGGGAGCCTCTCGAAGCCTCCGGAGACGAGCTCGTAGCCGTTGTCCTCGATGAACTTCTGGATAGCGCCGTAAGAGCTGTAGGCCCCGTAGATGACGATGTTCTTTTTCACGTCGCCGTTCTCGTCCTCCTGCTCCTCGACAAACACCTCGGGATCGTCGTCGCAATCGCAGAGCTCAAGCTGGAGCTCGTCGATATCGAGACCCTCCTGGTCCTTGACACGGAACACGCACTTGTGGTCGAACATGAAGCTCACGCTGCCGCTGGTGCCGAGGGCGCCGCCGCACTTGGTGAAGTAGCTGCGCACATTGGCCACGGTCCTGGTGTTGTTGTCAGTGGCGGCTTCCACAAGGTAAGCGATGCCGTGGGGGCCGTAGCCCTCGTACACCAGCTCCTTGAAATCGCCCTGGTCCTTCTCAAGGGCTTTCTTGATGGCCCTCTCGACATTGTCCTTGGGCATGTTCTCGCTCCTGGCCTCGGCGATGAGCGCCCTGAGCCTGGGATTGCCGGTCACGTCGGGACCGCCCTGCTTGACGGCGATGGTTATCTCCTTCCCGATCTTCGTGAAGGTCTTGGCCATGTGGCCCCATCTCTTGAATTTCCTTTCCTTGCGGAACTCAAACGCTCTTCCCATATCACTTCTGGCTTTCGATCCTGGAGATGTACTTGTCGACGTCGTATCCCTCCACAGACTGGGGATACTTCTCCTTGATGGCTTTGTAGTAGGTGAGGGCCTTCTCCTTGTCGCCCGTCTGCTCGCAGACCACACCGGCCTTGAGCATGTAGTTGGCGGCGAACACGTTGTCGGCCACGGCAATCGCCTTGTCGAAGCAGTCGAGGGCCTTGGCGTAATCCTCGAGACCTGTGTAGGCGTCGCCCATGCAGGCTATCGCGCGGGCTTTGAGGATGGTCTCCTTACCGTTGTACTTCTTGAGGAAGTCTATCGCCTCCTGGTAGTTGCCGAGCTGGAGCTCGCAGACACCGGCGTAGAAATAGACATCCTTTCCGGCCTTGGCGCCGAAATCGTCGATGATCTGGGAGAAACCAAGGACATTCCCGTCGCCGTTGAGGGCGAGCTCATACTCACCGGAGCGGAAATTGGCCTCGGCGGGATACATCTGCTCGACGGCCTCGCGGGTCTTCGGCTGGTAATAGAATTTGTAATAGGCCACCACGGCCAGACCGATCACCAGGAGGGCGATCAGGATGCTGTAGATGGTCTTTTTGTTCTCACGGAAGAACTGGTCGGTCTTGGAGACAGTCTCGTTCACTCTGTCCTGACGCTCCTGCTCTTTCACTTCTGCTACTTTCTTTGCCATTATTATCGATTTTTTGTTTTTTACCTTAATTTTACACGACAGTCCGCAAAAATAGAAAAAATTGTTTAATCATGCAATATGATTATCTTCGCGATAGTCTATTAATGAGGATGCCGATCTTAAGAAAAATAGCTGTCCAGGATTTCCGGAATATAGTTTTCCAGGAGCTTTCCTTTTCCCCGAACATCAATTGCGTCTCCGGCAACAACGGTGTCGGGAAGACCAATCTGATGGACGCTATCTGGTACCTGTCCATGACCAAAAGCGCCTTCGCCTCCTCCGACAGGTACAATTTCCGCCACGGGAAGGACTCCTTCGCCATCTCCGGGACCTACGACATGGGTGACGGGCCGGCGGCCAGGTTCTCCGTCCAGGTGGACGGGAAGGGGGAGAAGAAGGTCCGCAGGGACGACAAGGCCTATTCCCGCGTCTCGGACCACATCGGCGTCCTTCCCATCGTGATGGTCTCCCCGAGCGACACCTCCCTTGTCAGCGAGAGCGGGGACGACCGCAGGCGTTTCGTCAACTCCGTGCTGTCCCAGATGGACAGGGAATATCTCTCCGCCGCCCAGCAGTACAACAGGCTCCTCGCCCAGAGGAACCGCATGCTGAAAGACGGGATCAGGGACGAGGGGCTCCTGTCGGTCTTCGACGAGCGGATGGAGGGCCACGCCGAGGCGGTGTTCAAGGCCAGGGACAAGTTCGCGGAGGATCTCATGCCGATAGTCTCCGACTTCTACGCCACCCTCTCGGGCGGGCGGGAGTCAGTCACGATAGGCTACCAGTCCGATCTCCGCAAGGGCTCCCTGACCGAGCAGCTCAAGGCCTCCAGGGAAAAGGATCTCGCCCTTGGGTACACCACCGCGGGCGTCCAGAGGGATGATTTCATCTTCAAGATGGACGGCTACCCGATCCGTCGCTGCGGCTCCCAGGGCCAGCAGAAATCCTTCCTTGTGTCCCTGAAGTTCGCCCAGTACGAGATCATGAGACGCAGGTACGGCTTCCCTCCCACGATGTTGCTGGACGACGTGTTCGACAAGCTTGACATGAGCAGGATATCCAACCTTCTCGGCATGGTGGCGGGCAACGACTTCGGCCAGATATTCATAACCGACAGCGACAAGGTCAGGATGGCCGGGATAGTCGACAACCTGACCTCCGACCGGGCGTATTTCGTGGCGGACGGCGGAGAGTTCAAGGAGGTGATGGATGCCTGAGTTCCGCAAGATCAAGGGCGTTCCCCGCAAGGAGGCGGTCTCGATGGGCGAGATCGTCCCTCTCTTTGTCAAGTCGAGGGGGTTGAGCGCCGCTCTTAACACCCGCAGGGTCTTCGCCGCATGGGACGAGGTCTCAGGAGTCAAGGAATTCACGCTGAGGAAGTTCTACAGGGACGGGAAACTGTTCGTGACCCTTTCCTCGTCGATGGTCCGAAGCCATCTTGAGTTCCAGAAAGAGTCCCTTGTGGACGCCGTCAACGCTTTCCTCGAGAAAGACAGCCTGTTCGACAAGGACTGCGCCAAGGCGGGTTTTGTCAAAGAGATAATACTTAAGTGAATATGGAAGGAGAAAGGATCAAGGTGGTGATCGACGACGCGATCCCGTTCATCTCGGGAGTCTTGGAGCCGTTCGCCGACGTCGTGTACAAAGGTGGCAGGGAAATATGCCGGGAGGACCTGATGGACGCCTCCGCTCTGGTGATCCGCACAAGGACCAGATGCGACGAGGCCCTTCTGGAGGGGACCGCCGTCAAGTTCATAGCGACCGCGACCATAGGCACGGACCACATCAACCATGACTATTGCGACCGGAAGGGGATAGTGGTGCGAAACGCCGCCGGATGCAACGCCGGCGGAGTGATGAACTATGTCTTCTCGGCCCTTTACGGCGTGGCGTCCAGGCAGTCCATCCGACTTGACGGCTGCAAGCTGGGAATAGTCGGCGTCGGCAACGTGGGGAGCCGGGTGGACCGGGTGGCCGGTTACCTGGGTTTCAAAGTCCTCAAGAACGACCCCCCGAGAATGGCCGCAGAGGGTCCTGAGGGTTTCTGCCCCCTGGACTATCTCCTCGCCAACTCCCAGATAGTCACCATGCACGTGCCTCTGGACGAGACCACTTTCAGGATGTGCGACGACTCCTTCTTCGAGAAGATTAAGCCAGGGACCATATTCATAAACGCCTCCCGGGGGGAGGTCGTGGACGAGGCCGCCCTCAAGAGGGCCATCCCCAAGCTCGGCCCTGTCATCATAGACACCTGGAACAACGAGCCTGACATCGACCGCGAGCTGATGGACATGGTGGACATCGCGACCCCGCACATCGCCGGTTACTCCTATCAGGGCAAGCAGAACGGCACGGCCGCCGCGGTCCGGGCCCTGGCTCGTTTCTTCGGCTTCGAGAGACTCTACGAGTTCTTCCCGAAGACCGAGATCGAGAGCCTGGAGGCCGTGAAACTCGACCTTAAAGGCAAAAAGCAGGGCGAGATCACCTCGGCCCTGCAATACAACTATCCGATTTTCACGGACGATTTCATGTTCCGGATGGACCCCGGCGGATTCGAGGGGCTTCGCTCCCATTACCAGTACCGCCGTGAGTTCTATGTGGGTTGACCCTTAGTTCGTCGCGCTTTTCACTTCCCCGCCTTCCCGGTAGGCGACCTCTCCGGATCCGCTGACTCTCTGGACGATGACCCTCTCAGCGTCCAGGTCCCCTGAATAGAACGATCCTGAGCCGTCCTTCTTGAGAGTCAGCTCGCCGGTCTTGCCCTTAAGGACTGTGTCACCCGAGCCGGAGCATGAGATGGAGACCGAGCCGGAGTTGACAATCTGGATCGTCAGGTCCCCGGAACCTTCCTTGTCGACGCTGACCATCCCGATGGTCTCGCAGCCTACGATCATGGTGTCTCCCGATCCCGACTTGTTCACGAGCAGATACTCGTCGCTCAACCCCTCGTGGATCATCAGATCCCCGCTCCCACGGGCCTCGATCACTTTGATTGTCGGGGCGTAGACAGTGACATGCTCGTCCTGGGCGATCGGGCCGCTCATCATGATCGTCAGCAAGCCGTTGCCCTTGTCAACCAGGACTTTGACAGAGTCCCTTGTGGCGTGGGTGCCTTTGATGACCACCTCCGGATCCCCCTCCCGGACAATGAAGTCGACATCGACCGGGCCGTTGTTACAGATTCCCCGGAACTCGCCAGGAAAGACGACGAGGGAGTCGGATTCGGAATAGATCTTTCTCGAGGAGGCGATCCTGATGTTTATCGCCTTCTTCGCCTCCTCGCTCAATTTGACATAGCACGAGGACACCGAGAGCGCCGTCGCCGCGAGCAATGAGGCGAATAATATTCTTTTAGCCAGTTTCATATTCTAATCTATTTATTCTCAAATATTTCCTTGGGATCAAGACCGAGCAGTTCCATCTTCTTGATGACGAGAGGAAGCTCTTCCTCGAGGAATTCCTTCCTGGAACTCTCGAGGACGATGGCCATGGCGTCGTCTGAGATGAAATAGCCGATCCCGCGCTTGTTGAATATCACTCCCTCCGTGGTGAGACGCTCGTATGCGCGCATGACTGTGTTGGGGTTGACTCCGATTTCGGCCCCGTATTCCCTGACGGAGGGTATCCGGTCCCCGGCTCTAAGGTCGCCGGAGAGTATCTTTTCCCGGATGGCGTCCCTTATCTGGAGGAATATCGCTTTGTTTGAGTTGAATTCCATGGGTCTCTTGTTTTAGTGTTGGAGCTTCTTGACCCTGAACCAAGACCAAAGGCCAAGTCCGCAGACGACTAAGATCAGCTCGACATTCGCCCAGAAGTTAATCCAGAAGTCGATGTTATCCGCGTGGTTGTTGAGCCAGGTCTCCATCCTGTCGCCGAAAGCGCCGAAGTCGACTGACGAGATGATGGTGGAGATGACGGCGAACATGACAAAAGCAAGGACGAAGAGGACGATGATGGTTTTGGCCACCTTTCCTTTCTTGAATATCAAGGCTCCGAGAAGGAAGACGGACACGGCCTGTAGGGTCGCGGAGACAAATAGCCAGGCTCCTTTGGCGTTGAATCTGACAAAGGATTCAGTGTCAAGCTCGCTCCATTTCTTTATGATCGAGTCACCGCAACGATTGTCCGCCAGGCAGACCAGCGCGTCGCTGAGAAGATAGCCGCAGAAGAAGACGGCGGGGATGACGACCAGGCTGATCAGCATCATGGACAGGAACTTCTCCAACCTGGAGGCCGGAAGCTCGAGCCACTCCGACCCCTTGGCCTTCTCGGTGACGAAACCGTAGGATTTGGCGGGGAACGAGATCAGGAATCCGACTGTCATGATGGCGAACACGATGCTCCTTGGAGTGATCTGCGGACGCGCGAGAGGCGTCCCGGTGAACAGGGCGGAGATCCCGTTCTGGCTCAGGCCGGAGAAAAACAAGAAGATTATGTAGAACGCGACGGGCCAGATCAACGGAGTGACCAGATAGATCGCGTTCTCCTTCCATTGTGACTTGAGATCGAAGGCGAGATACTTCCCGAAACGGTTGAGGTTGAATACATCGCTCATGACTATTCCTCCGTATTATTTTTTGAACATATTCTTAATCAAATCCTTATGGGAATGGGCGGCGTTGAAGAGAGCTTCCATGTTGACCTTGCTGTCCTCGCCGTCGGGGTTAGGGCAGACTTGAAGGAAACCTCCGGGGAGCCGCTCGCTGTAGAGGGCGTCCTCGCGGAGCGCGGTGCCGTAGTCAAAGTACAGTTTGGAGGAGATTTCCTCGAGAGTGGCGTTCAGCAGCACGTCCCGCTTGTCAAGGATGATCACGGGGTCGATGATGTTCTCGAGGTCCCTCACCTGGTGGGTCGAGATCACGATCGTGGAGTCCTCTGGAGTGTATTTCACGATCGCCGCCCTGAACTGGGCCTTGGAGGGGATGTCGAGCCCGTTGGTGGGCTCGTCCATGAACAGGTACTTGGCGCCCGTGGCCAGGGCGAGGGAGATGTGGGTCTTCTTCAGCTGGCCGGCGGACATCTGGTTCATTCTCTTCCCGGGATCAGTCTCGAACTCCCTCATGATGACGATGAACTTGTCGTGGTCGTAAAGGGGCCAGAAACGCCCTCGCTCACTGGCGTAATCCTCAGCCTTCATCGCCGCGGGAGCCACCTCGTCGGGGAGGTAATACTGCTTCTCCAGCAGGGACGGGGCGCGGTCGAAAGGATCCTGGCCGTCAGTCAGGATACTCCCGCCGCTGACCTTCTTAAGGCCGCTGAGCAAAGTGAGCAACGTCGTTTTCCCGACTCCGTTCTCCCCGAGCAGGCCGTAGATCCTGCCCTCCTCGAGGACTGTCGAGATGTTCTTCAGCACCGGTGTTTTCCCGTAGCTGAAAACGAGGTCTTTGATCTCAATCATATTTCGCGGTTTTTAGTGTATTAGTTCAATAGTACACCGCAAAGATACGAATGAAAATCAATAATCCAAATATTTCGGACTATTTCAGATGATTTTTTCTCCACTCCGAGGGAGTCATCCCGGTCGAGGATTTGAATTGATGGCGGAAGTTGGACTTGTCGCTGATCCCGAGAGACTGGCCGATCTTGCAGGCGGGAGTCTCCGGGAACTCCAGAAGCATCCTCTTCGCGTCCTCGATCCTGAGCTCTTTCCTCCAGGAGAGGAAACTCATCCCGAAACGCCTGGCGCAGAAGTAGCTGAGCTCGTCCGAGGTCAGCCCGAGCTCCTCGAGGATCCGGTCCATGGGACCGTAATCGATCCGGTACTTGCCGTCGGACACCCATCTCTCCAGCCTTTTCCCGACCCTGGCCATTATCTTTCTCCTGATGGCGTCGGCCTCCGCCTTTTTCCGCTTGACCCGGCGGTAACGCCTGATCCTGATTCTCAAGGCGGTGATTGGAAGTTTTCCTTGGTTTAAGTTCATGTCTTTTACGGTTTTAGTTTAAAAGTATAGCAATTTAGAAAAATTCGTGTACTTTTGCAATGTTGTATATTGAACGGACATGCTTAGGATTGATGATTTCGCCTCTTTCAGGAGAGTTGCCACCCCTTTTTATTACTACGACATAGATCTTTTCCAGAGGACAGCCGACAAGGTCGCCGAGCTCTCCTCCCGCACCGGCATTCATGTCCATTATTCGGTGAAGGCCAATTCCGACAGGAGGTTGAACGACATCCTGAGCTCAAGAGGGATCGGCGCCGACTGCGTGAGCGGGGACGAGATCGATTTCGCCGTGAGTTGCGGGTACGACCCCAAGAAGATATTCTTCGCCGGTGTGGCAAAGTCCGACAAGGAGATATGCCAGGCTTTCCAGGTAGGGATCGGGGCCTTCGTCGTGGAGTCCCTCGAGGAGATCGAGATCGTGAGCGACATAGCTCGAAGGCTCGGCCGCAGGGCTCCGATGAGCCTTAGGATCAACCCGAACATCGACCCCCACACCCACCATTACATCACCACCGGGCTTTACGAGGACAAGTTCGGGATCTCCGACAGGAGCTTCGACGAGGCTGTCGCCATGGTCAAGGACAATCCCTACATCGATTTCTACGGCCTCCAGTTCCACATCGGGTCCCAGATCCTCGAGGTCGAGAGCGTGGTCAAGCTCGAGTGCGAGAAAGTCAACGACGTGGTCGCCCGCTTCGAGAGCACCGGCCTTGTTGTCAGGAATATCGATCTTGGCGGTGGCCTGGGAGTCGATTACGACGATCCTGACGGACATCCTGTGCCGGACTTCGACACCTGGTTCAGGACCATCCACGACAACCTTGCCCACCGTCCCGACCAGCAGGTCCACATCGAGCCGGGCCGCTCTCTGGTGGCCCAGTCCGGTTCCCTCATCACCGAGGTCCTCTATGTCAAGAAAGGGGAGAACAAACGTTTCCTGATGGTCGACGCCGGCATGAACGACCTCATCCGCCCGGCCCTGTACGGAGCCTATCACAAGATCGAGAATCTCTCCGCCCATTACGAGGACCAGGACAGCCGCGACACGAGGGTCTACGACGTTGTCGGCCCTGTCTGCGAGTCGTCCGACTGCTTCGGCAAGGAGCGCTCCCTAGCCAAGAGCTGGAGAGGGGACAGGATCGCCATAAGGAGCGCCGGAGCCTACGGCCAGGTCATGGCCTCCAGGTACAACATGCGTCCTTTCGCCCCGTCCGTCTATTCGGACAGGATCGCCGAGGCTCCCAGAAGGAAGGACTATTTTATCTCCGAATAATCTGACGACTGCCCTCTAACGTCTGAAGGAGCGCATCCGCTGGGCCATATTCCCGGTCAGGGCGCCTTTCATCATCTTGCGGGTCGCCTCGAACTGCTTGAGAAGTTTGTTGACCTCGGTGACATCCGTGCCGCTTCCGTCAGCGATCCTCTTCCGCCTGCTCCCGTTGATGATCTCGGGATTGTCCCTCTCGGCGGGGGTCATCGACATGATGATGGCCTCGATGTTCTTGAAGGCCGAGTTGTCGTCTATGTCCACATCCTTGATCATCTTCCCGACCCCGGGGATCATGCCGGCCAGATCCTTGATGTTACCCATCTTCTTGACCTGCTGGATCTGGTTGTAGAAGTCCATGAGGCCGAACTTGTCCTTGGCGAGTTTCTTCCTGGTCTCGCGGGCCTGTCTCTCGTCGAACTGCTCCTGGGCTCTCTCGACGAGGGAGACCACATCGCCCATCCCGAGGATCCTGTCAGCCGCGCGGTCCGGGTGGAACACGTCCATTGCGTCCATCTTCTCTCCGGTTGAGACGAACTTGATGGGCTTTCCTGTCACGTGTTTGATCGACAGGGCGGCTCCACCCCTGGTGTCGCCGTCCATCTTCGTGAGGACCACTCCGTCGAAATCCAGCCTCTCGTTGAAGACCTTGGCCGTCTCGACGGCGTCCTGTCCAGTCATGGCGTCGACCACGAACAGCGACTCAGTGGGCTTGACGGCGGAGTGGAGGGCGGAGATCTCGTCCATCAGCTCCTGGTCCACGGCGAGTCGTCCGGCGGTGTCTATGATCACGACCGGATAGCCTTCCGACTTGGCCTTGGCGACGGCGGCCTTGGCGATCTTGATGGGGTCTTTCTCCCCGTCCTCTGAATAGACCTCGACGCCTACCTGCTCTCCCAAGACCTTCAGCTGCTCGATGGCGGCGGGGCGGAAGGTGTCGCAGGCGGCAAGCAGGACCTTCATGCCCCTCTTGCTCTTGATGTGGCCTGCCAGCTTGGCCGAGAAGGTGGTCTTACCGGAACCGTTCAGACCAGCGACGAGGACTGTCCCTGGATTGCCTTTGATGTTGATCTCGGACGATTGGCTGCCCATGAACTCGGCCAGCTCGTCGTGGACGATCTTCACCATCATCTGCTTGGGGTTCACGGCTGTGAGGACATGCTGCCCCATCGCCTTGACCTTGACCCTGTCGCAGAACTCCTTGGCGACCTTGTAGCTCACATCGGCGTCAAGCAGGGCCCTGCGGACATCCTTAAGGGTCTCAGCCACATTTATTTCTGTGATCCGGCCTTCGCCCTTCAGTATCTTGAAGGACCGCTCCAGCCTTTCCTGTAGATTCTCGAACATCTTTAACAGTCTTTTGAGAGTGCAAATATAAGAATTGTCCGCGAGACTACGAGTCCCGCGGACAAAACTAAGCTGAGATTATCCTGTAAGATGACTACCAGCCGGGGTTCTGGCCAAGGTTCGGGTTGAGGTCGAGCTGGCCTGAAGGAATAGGACGGAGGTAGTGCTTCTTGTCGAAGGTGCGGGTGCCCTTGGCGGTCATGTCGATGTAGCCGTTGGCGTCCACCTTGGCGGTCGACGTGGCGGTGAGATGCTCGCCGACCCAGGCGCCCTTGGCGATGTCAGGATAGTTGCCGGTGTCGAGCTTGTCAAGCTGATGCCAGCGGACAAGGCTCCAGTAACGGTCGTTCTTGTCATACATCAGCTCGACGCGGCGCTCGCGGCGGACCTCCCAGATCAAGTCGCTGACACCCATGTTGTTGGCGGGGTCAGGACGAGGATTGGCGGAAAGGTTCGGCATGCCCGCGCGGGCGCGGAGCTTATTGACGCAATCGACGGCGCCGGAGGCGTCACCAAGCTCGGCGCAGGCCTCGGCCTTGTTGATGATGATCTCGGCGAGCCAGAAGATGGGGGCGTCGGTGTAGTTCTTCCCACCCTCGGGACGATAGGCCACGGGGATCTCGTTGGTGTCGAACTTCAGCACTCCATAACCAGAGGAGGAGGTGGTCAGGTGACCGACCCCGTAGCGCTGGTAAGGGGTTCCGTTGTACATCAGGTTGGCGTCGATGGACTCGGCCAGACGAGGGTCGCGGACGGCGAGGACCCCGCTGAGGTCGGCGTTCCAGGCGTTGGTCGGATGCTCGGTGAAGGTAGCGTGGTCGCTCTTGTCCTCGGAGGTGTTGGCGAGGCACTCGCCGTCGATGAAGAGGTAGGAGTCGAACGCGGCCTTGGACATTCCGCTCTGCATGGTGGAAGAGCAGGTGTAGTCGATCAGGGAATGGCAGAAGGAGTTCTCGAGAGTGTACTTCTTGTACATGATCATCTCCTTGTTGCCGTTCAGGTCGATCGAGTTGTAGGTGGCCCTGTAGGAGGAGCCGAGAGCGTAGTTGCCGTTGTTGATGAGGGCGTCGCAGGCTGTCTTGCACTCGGTCAGGTACTTCTGGGCGCGGCCGCTGTCGGCGGCTTTCTGGCCGTCGGCGCTGCTGCGGTACTTGCAGAAGGTTCCCTCATAGAGGCAGATCTCGGACTTGATGGCCTGGGCGACGGCGCGGTTGAGCTCAACCCTGGAGGTGGACTCCTTGATGTTGGCCACGGCGAAGTTCAGGTCCTCGAGAACCTTGTCCATGACGACGTCACGGTCGGTCCTGCTGGAGAAGATGTAGCCGTCGCGGTCTTCCTCGGTGACGTCAAGCACATGGTCGACCCAGACGCAGTCCCCGAAGGAGCGGACCAGGACATAGTGGTAATAGGCGCGGTAGAGACGGCCGACTCCGATCCAGTGGTTCTTCGAGGCCTCGCTCATGCTCTCGATCCCGGGAACCTTCTCGATGAGGGTGTTGGCGCGGCGGATCTCGGTGTAGCTGCCGTTCCAAGTGCCGTTGGAGGCGTCGACAGTGCGGGAATACCAATCCTGGAAACCGCTGCTGATCTGGTTGTCGTTGAGGGTCTGCCAATAGAACACACCGTTGGTGGAGGTACCGTTGCCGTAGCCTACCCACTCGTTGTAGAAGTAGTTGGCGAACATCTCGACGTTCTTCTCGCTGGTCCAGAAGTTCGAGTTGGTGAAGTCCGTGAGGGGCTCCTTGTCAAGAACTTTCTCGCAGCTGGCAAGAAGGACGAAAGACAACATCACTACGATGATATGGTTGATCTTTTTCATATTCTTGTTCGTTGTTTGAGATTAGAAGGTAACCTGCACACCACATGAATAAGTCTTCATCAGAGGGTTCACACGGCCCCATGACACGCCCGACCCGTCGTTCATCTCAGGATCGATGCCGTTCTGACGGTTGTGGTTGATGATATCCAACAGGTTGTTGGTGGCGGCGTACACCCTGACCTTGTCGATGGAGATCTTCTGGGTCAGGTTCTTGGGGATGGTGTACCCGAAGGTGATATTCTTCAGACGGAGGTAAGCCATGTTGAGGATGTACTTGGTCTGAGGATAGTAGTTGTAACGACCCGTGGTGATGATGTTGGAGCTGATGGTTCCCTGGTTTCCGGCGCCTCCGTAAAGACGCGGGTGATCGGCGCTCTGGTCAACATTGCCGCTGTTGATCTGGTCGAGGGACACATAGTTCATCTGGCCCTTGTAGATGGCGTCGGCGCCTCTGGAATAAGGCATCACGAACTGCGAGACGGTCCAGATGTTCCTCTTGCCGACTCCCTGGAGATAGATGTCAAGGTCGAAGCCCTTCCATTCGCCGCCGATACGCAGCGAGTACTGGTACCTCGGTGTGGTGTTGCCGATCTTGACAAGGTCGCCGTGGTCTTCCTCGGTTCCCTTGCCCCAGTCGATGACGCCGTCACCGTTCTGGTCGACGAACTTGATGTCGCCGGGCCCGTAGTGGAAGTTGCCGTTCTCGAGTTTCTTCTGGCTAGCGGAGTTGGCGACGTCGGTCGCTGACTCGAAGTAGCGGTCGGTCTCGAATCCCCAGATGTCACCGTAGGTCTTGCCGGTGTAGGTGGTGTTCAGCTGCATCGCGTCGTTCTTCCAATAGGTGACCTTGGTGGTGTAGTCGGAGAGGTTGGCGATGGCGTAGAGGTTGAACTGGCCGAAGTTGTGGTGCCAGTCGACATTGAGCTCCCAACCGCGTGAGCGGAGCGAGCCGGCGTTCTCGTAAGCCGCGCTGGTTCCGAGGACGGCGGGCATTGTCTGGCCGGGGGCGAGCATGCCCTTGGTGTCGCGCTGGAACCAGTCGAAGGTGACGTTGAGGTCGCCCTTGAGGATGCCGAGGTCAACACCGATGTTCGTGGTCGCGAGGGACTCCCAGGTCAGGTCGGCGGAGACGAGCTTCGGCAGGCCGAAGTAGTCGTATTTGGCGGTGCCGCTACCCATCCAGTACACGGAGTTGCCGTACTTGGTCATGGTCTCGATGAACATGTTGGTACCGACTTCCTGGTTGCCGATCACACCGTAGGAGGCGCGGATCTTCGCGTTGCTGACAACGGGCTTGATGGGCTCCCAGAAGCTCTCCTGGGAGATTCTGTAACCGACGGAGGCTGAAGGGAAGAACGCCCAGCGGCTGTTGGCCGGGAACTTGGAGGAACCGTCGTAACGGCCGTTAAGCTCGACGAGGATCTTGTCGGCGTAGTTGTAGTTGATCCTTCCGAAGAAACCGGCGGAGCCCCAGTGCGTGTGCCTGTGGGTGTAGCTGTAGAAGGTGGGGGTCAGCGCGAGCTCGGGGAGGGCGGGATCCATGACGTCATGGTTCTCGTAGTAGAGGTACTCATATTCCGACTCGTCGACGTTGGTACCGGCCATGATCTGGAAGTTGTGCTTCTGGGCCGGGCTGAACTCGTACTTGGCGTAGAGGTTGGCGGTGTAGCCGTTGGTGAACGAGCGGGATGTCTCCACGAAGCTGGTGGTCACGAGGGTCGAGCTGGGAGCCTGGATGTTACCCCAGGTGTTGTAGACGGTGAGGGGGACTCCGACGCCCTTGTAACGGGTGGTGTAGTTCGTGAAAGTGAAGTCTCCGTTGAGGGTCAGGCCCTTGGCGAGAGTCGCCGTGGCGAACCCGCCGAGACGGAGGTTGGCGCCGCGGTCGTAGGCGTCGCCCGCCTGCTTGCGGTAGCCGATGATGTTACGGGCGTCGATCCCGTTGATGGTTCCGTAGGGGCCGAAGTTGGAGGGCCAGCGCCAGACATAGGCCAGGCCCATTCCGCGGGTGTACGGATAGTCGTATTCCTTGTTCATGTAGTTGACCCTGGCGCCGACATTCAGCCACTTCTTGACCTGGGAGTTGACATTGACGGTCACATTGTACTTGGTGCGGGTGTCGGGGTTGAACTTCATGATGCCCTGCTGCTTGTCCATACCGATGGACATGTAGTAGTTGGTCTTGCCGGACGAGCCCTGGATGGAGAGGGTGTGGTTCTGCGATGGGGTGGCGTTGTTGAACACGATCCCGACCACGTCCCAGTCGGCCACATAGGAGCCGGACCCGTTGGCGTTGAAATAGTAGTCGTCGTCGAGGACCATCTCGCGGTACCCGGACTTGCCGCCGTGCTTCTTCTCCCAAGTGGCGACCGCGTTGATGAACTTGGGATCGTCGAAGTAGATTCCGAAGAGCTCGGACTCGACTCCCATGTTCTTGTTGACCTCGTTGAACGCTGTGACCTGCTTGCTCAGGATGTCGTAGTCGGCGAGGTTGGTCGCGGAGCTCCAACCGAAGTTGTTGGAGTAGCGGATGACGGCCTTCTCCGAGGTCTTGCCGGCCTTGGTCGTGATCATCACGACACCGAAGGCGGCCCTTGTACCGTAGATGGAGGTGGAGGCGGCGTCCTTGAGGACAGAGATGTTGTCAATGTCCTGGGGGTTAAGGTAGGAGATGTTGTCGATCGGAACACCGTCGACGATGTACAGGGGCTTGGAAGTGCCGCTGTTAGAGAGGGTTCCGATGCCGCGGATGGTGATCGTCGGATCGGCGTTGATGTCACCGTTGATGTTGATGACGGTGAGGCCGGGCACGGCTCCCTGGAGGGCCTTGCCCAGGTTGGTCTCAGACTTGGACTCGAGGGTCTTGGTCACGTCCACTGTGGAGACGGCGCCGGTGAGGTTGGCCTTCTTCTGTGTGCCGTAACCGACGACCACGACCTCGTCGAGGTACTTGGAGTCTTCCTGCAGCGTGACGGTCATCCCGTTCCTGGCGGCGACGACGACGGTCTCATAGCCAAGGAAGGAGATCTCCAGCTGGGCGCCCTCGGCGACAGCGATGGAGAAAGAACCGTCCGAGGCGGTGACAGCCCCGCGGTTGGTTCCCGGGATCATCACGCTGGCTCCGATGACCGGTGAGCCCTGGGCGTCGACCACCTTTCCGGTGATCGTCCTCTGCTGGGCCTCGGCCGCGAGATCGGTTTTTGATACCTCAGCCCGCAGGCTCCCGAACGAAAGGAAGCCCGTGAGCAGGATCATGAGAAAAGCCGGAACTCTTGAAACATGATTCTTTTTCATGAATAAAAAAGGTTTGTGAATAAAGATATGGTTAGATAGTTTGGTCTAATTGGTCCTTAATGTCCAAATATAGTGATTTTTCTCGGGATCGCAAAGAAACAGACATATTATTTATTAAGAAAATGAGGCCGGTGGGAGGCGGCCGCCAGCTCCCTCCGCCGGCGCTCCAGCTCGGGGAATTCCGTCTCCGGGATCGCCCACTCCGCGAACCTTGCCCAGATGTGGCCGGTCGCCTGCTCCGAGAGGTGGATCATGTCGGGGGCGTAGAAGCGGTAGTCCCGAAGCTCGTCCATGACTATCTCGTAGGCGGGGAAATACTCCGCCCGGTCCGGGAAGGCCCTGACCACGCAGTCCGCGGCGAGCAGCAAGGTGGCCTTGCTGAGCTGGTTCCCGTGGGCCCCGTCCTTGAGGTGCCTGACAGGGGAGACCGTGAATATGAACTCCTTCTCCGGGAAACGCCTGACAAGACTCTTCAGGACCGAGGTGACCTCCCCGGCGTCCAGGCGCCTCCGCCGGAACTCCTTGGCGTCGATCTTGAGGCAGTTGGACACTATCTCGCCGGTTCTGACGCTCTCGAAACACCAGGCAGTGCCGAGGGTTATTATCACCTTGCCCGCGGCCTTCCACGCCTCCGAGGCCTTGGCCAGGGCGGAGTTGGCGTTCTCGAGGAACTCGCCGGCGGTGGGGCGGGCGAAAGAGGTGTGGTGGCTGAACGAGCAGACAAGCCCGGCCCCGGAGCCCATCTCCACGCAGTCTTTCACGGTGAAAGGGGCCCCTGAGGACAGCCTGGCCACGGAGTTGCATATCGACACGGGATTGTAAAGAGTCCCGAAAGGGTTGACGAGGACATCCATCCCCAACGCCCTCATCCTTTCCCCGATGTTGTCGGCGAAGCAGCTTCCCAGAAGTACGGTCCGGTCGCTGACGGAGAGCCTTATGCGGCTCTTCCCGGCCTGGACCGGAGTCTGCAATCTTAATTCTTCCATGTCCGCTAAATTAAGAAATAATCGCTAAATTCGCCCAATAATGAATCATCCGCTGTTTTTATGAATATCAGAACTCTCGCCTCAGCCCTCGCCGTCTGCCTGGCGGCGGCCTCCTGCTCCGGCCCGAAGGACGGGACATATTCCTTCACCCTTTTGACCACCAACGACATCCATGGGACATTCTTCGACTCCACCTACGTCGGGGGGAATGTCAAGAAATCCCTCTACGGGATCAAGCACGTCGTGGACAGCGTCCGGTCGGCGGACGGCGCGGGGAATGTCATCCTCGTGGACGCCGGTGACATAGTCCAGGGCGACAACGCCGCCTATTATTTCAACTACGTGGACACCCTCGCCCCCCACGTCTATCCCCGTATGGCCAAGTACATGGGGTACGACGCCGTGGCCCTCGGCAACCACGACATCGAGGCCGGCCATCCGGTCTATGACCGCCTGGTCAAGGACATGAAGGCCCAGGGGATCCCTCTCCTCGCCGGGAACGCCATCCGCACCGACAACGGTAAGCCATATTTCCAGACCTACACCGTCCTCAAGAGGAACGGGCTCAGGATAGCGGTTCTCGGCTACGACAACGCCAACATCGCCGGCTGGCTCTCCGAGAGGCTTTGGTACGGGATGAGGTTCGAGAGCCTTATCCCCTTGGTACAGAAGGATGTGGACAGGGTGGTGGCCAAGGAGAAACCCCATGTCGTGATAGTCGCCGTCCATTCCGGGACGGGCAACGGGGACGGCACCCAGCTCGAGAGCCAGGGACTCGACCTCATGAAGAGCCTCAAGGGGGTGGATTTCCTCATCTGCTCCCATGACCACAGGCCCAGGGTCGTCCAGAGCGACACCATCTGCCTGATCAACTCCGGAAGCCACAGCCGCTACACCGGCCGGGGCAGGATCGACCTGGCCGTGGAAGGGGGGAAGGTGGTCTCGAAGAGCCTCTCCGCTTCCCTGATCCCTGTCGACGCCAGGAAGATAGACACATTGATGGCCAAGGAGTTCCATGATGATTTCGCCGCCGTCAAGGCTTTCAGCGTCAGGAAGGTCGGCGAGTTGAGGGAGGATCTCGTGACAAGGGACGCCTACAAAGGGATGTGCGGCTATCTCGACCTGATCCACGCCCTGTCGCTGTCAATGCCCGAGGCCAGGATCTCCTTCGCCGCGCCCCTGACCTTCAACGGCACCGTCAAGGCGGGCGACATCATCTACAACGACCTGTTCACGATCTATCCCTTCGAGAACCAGCTGTACGTGGTCAAGATGACCGGAAAGGAGGTTAAGGATTATCTCGAGGCCTCCTACGACGGTTGGGTCAACACTGTCTCCGCTCCTGCGGACCACGTCTTGAGGATAGTCCCGAGGGACGACCCGAGGACTGGCTCGAGGACATGGTCATTCTCCGGGAGGTCGTACAATTTCGACTCGGCGGGAGGGCTTGTCTACACCGTGGACGTGACCAGGCCGAGAGGGGAGAGGGTCGTGATCGAGTCCTTCGCCGACGGAGCACCGTTCTCTGAGGGCGAGACCTACAATGTGGCCATGACCTCTTACCGCGCCAGCGGCGGAGGCGGGCTGATGGCCGAGGCGGGGATCGACACCGGCAGGATCGAGGAGAGACTTGTCGCGACCTATCCCGAGTTCAGGGACATCCTTTACGAGTACCTGAAGGAGAACAGCGTCCTCGAGCCCTCATCCATAGGCGCCGGCGCCGGGATCGGGCGCTGGAGGTTCGTCCCGGAGGCGGTCGCCGTACCGGGTATCGAGAGGGATATGGAACTCCTGTTCGGGAATAGGTAGCTAAATCCTCGACCCCTGGGTCATCGTCCGGTACTCGGCCGGAGTGCGGCCTGTCATGTTGCGGAACGCCGTGAAGAAATAGTCATGGTTGTTGTAGCCCACGTGATAGGCCACTTCCTTGATGCTCAGCGACGTGTTGGTGAGCAACTCCTTGGCCTTGCTCATCCTGACCTCGCTGATGTAGCGGGCGGGGGAGAAACCGGTGTATTCCTTGAAAGTCTTCCGGAAGGTCGAGTAACTCAGGCACAGCCTGGCCGCGACCTCCTCCGGAGTGATGTCCTGGTAGTTCTCGCGGATCATCACCTTGGCCTGGCCGATCTTGTTGGCGGTGTCTGATTTCTGGTACTGGTAGTTCTTGTCGTAGAAATAGGCGAGGCTCAGCAGGCGGCTCACTATTCCTGCCAGAAGCTGCTGGAAACCAGACTCTTGCGCCACTGCTGCCGAGATCGCCTCGTCGTACAGGGAGACAATGTCCTCGTGGATGTTGACCTTGAAGACAGGCCTCTCCCTGGAGATGAACTTGTTCTTCACCAGGTTGGTTATCAACTCGCCGTTGAACCCGATCCAGTACTCTTTCCACCCTGTCTGCGGGTCCGGGTGGTAGGAGTGCCACTCGCCCGGGAAGAGGAGGAACATCATCCCGCTCGTGACGGGGATCGCCCTGCCCCTCCCGAGGGTCTCGCAGTAGAACTTGCCCCTTCCCTCGGTGATGTAGAGAAGCTGGTACTCTTGCAGAATCCTGCCGTTCTCGACCCTGAATATGTACCTGGAGGGGTGGTTCCGGGGCGGATAGTCCATCCCCGGGGCGATTCTCTGCTGGCCGACGGAATTCACCGCCGTTCCCCATTGAAGGTCAAGGGGATTCACCGCCAAATATTTCAGATGGACATCTTCCATCGCGTGTGCATACATTAAAACTCTCCGCGAATATATCAAAAAAAATCGCAATCAAAAATCCGAGTCGGAATATCAGAATCTTTAGTCTTATTATTTATAAAAACGATAAATTTGTAAATGGATTTTTCCCGATTTGGGAGATAGGACTGATAACCGTGCCCAATAAAACGCTAAGATAACGCAATACTTTGAAATAACATAATTTAACTCAAAACCACTTTAACACGACTATTTGTTTTTTTAATCTATCACTGTATGAAAATACACGGTAAAAACCTGTCTGCGACTCTGCTCCCGGGTGCGAGAGCGGTTGTCGCGGTTGTTTGCCTCCTGTTCTGCGCGGGTCTATGGACTCCGTCCAGCGCCCAGCGGGGGAGGGAGATTACCGGTACGGTAGTCGATGAGAACAACCTTCCAATGCCTGGGGTGACCGTCATGGTCGATGGTACGGTAAACGGTACGATGACTACCGAAGCCGGTGTCTTCGTCTTGACGAACGTCCCTGCCAACGCGACCCTCGTCATCTCCTGCATCGGTTACACGACGCAGAGGATCGAGGTCGGCACTCGAAACAATTTCTCCATCAAGCTGGTCCCGGACGCCGAGATGCTTGAGGAGACGGTCGTCGTCGCCTTCGGTCAGCAGAAGAAAGCGACGGTGACCGGCGCTATCGCGACTGTCTCCTCGACAGACTTGCGCAAGACCACCACCACCCGTCTTGACAACGCTCTCGCCGGACGTGTCACCGGCCTTACCTCCATGCAGAACGGCGGAGGTCAGCCCGGACGTGACGGTGCCACGATGTATCTTCGTGGAGCCGCGACCACTAACGGCAAGAGTCCTCTGGTCATCGTCGACGGTGTCGAGCGCGAGGACGGTATCCGTACCCTCGACATGAACGAGGTCGAGAGCATCTCTGTCCTTAAGGACGCCTCCGCGACCGGTCTGTACGGAGTACGTGGCGCTAACGGTGTTATCATCATCACCACCCGCCGCGGCCAGAAGGGCAAACCCAACCTGAGCATCTCCTTTGACCAGTCGATGTCCCAGTTCACAGTCGAGCCCGACAGGCTTCACTCCTGGGAGTACATGGAACTCCGCAACGAGGCTCTCGTGAACTCAGGCTCCCCGGCCGCTTATAGCGACGAGGTTATCGCCAAGTTCAAGAACCCTCTCTTCGGCCTCACCGGCAACGAGCCCAACTACGCCGAACTTAAGAAGATGCGCGAGTACCTGTACTGCGACAACGACTACTACCGCATGATGTTCAAGAAGTTCACCCCCCAGTCCCGTTTCAGCGCCAACCTCAGCGGCGGTACCGACAAGGTGAACTACTTCCTCAACATCGGCTACATCCACCAGAACGGTAACCTGAAGACCTTGGGTTACGATGAGCTGGGCTACAACCCCCAGTCCTACATGAACCGTTTCAGCCTCCGTTCCAACCTGGATTTCCATCTTACCAAGGATCTCACGGTCTCGCTGAACCTCGCTTCCTACACCGAGGATATCAATATGCCGCTCGCGATCGGTATGTACGGAGGCGATGAGAACTGGATGATGCGTGACCTTATCTACCAGGCCACCTGTATCACCCCTATCTCCGTCGGCCCCACCACCATCAGTGAGTTCGGAGTTGACGACGGGGCTGTCGTCACCCACTCATGGATGGACCGTACCGCTTACGAGTGTATCAACTACCGTGGTTTCCAGACGGACACCAAGAAGAACCTCAACTCCACGTTGTCCGCCAACTACGACCTCAGCAGCCTTATCACCAAGGGCCTGTCGATCAACGGATCGGTCTCTTACGATACTTACAATATGGGTATTCTCTACGGTCAGAAGTCAGTCCAGATGTATCTCCCTGTCGTGGACTACACCAACGACACCATGACCTACGCCACCCACTCGCAGAACCCTTCACCGCTCAGCCTCGGCCACACCCGCAGCTCCAACTATGTGATCTACGGACAGGCCGCCATCAATTACGCTCGCAGGTTCGCAGACAAGCATGACGTCACCGCCATGGTCACCGCCTACCGCCGTTATTGGGAGTCGACTGGCGCTGACATCCCTTACAACCTTATCGGTTCCGCGGCCCGTGTCACCTACGGCTATGACGACCGTTACCTCTTCGAGGCCAACATGGGTTACAACGGATCGGAGCAGTTCGCCCCGGCCAACCGTTTCGGTTTCTTCCCCTCAGCCTCAGTCGGCTGGATCGCCTCGAACGAGAAATTCCTCAAGAACAACAACTTCCTGACCTGGCTCAAGTTCCGCGGTTCCTATGGTCTCGTGGGTAATGACTCCCAGGGTGGTAACCGCTTCCTTTACATGGACCACATCTCCGTCGGGGGTAATCAGGACCGTGGTGTCAGCGGACTTGGCAGCAGAACCATCTCCGAGGGCCTGCTCGGTAACAAGGAGCTCCAGTGGGAGGTCGCCAAGAAGATGGACCTCGGTGTCGAGATCGGTATCTTCGAGGATTTGAGGATCAACTTCGACTACTTCACCGAGAACCGTGACCACATCCTTATCTCCCGTAAGACCATCCCCTCTTTCCAGGGTTTGAGTCTGAGTTACATCCCTAGGGTCAACATGGGAGTTGTCGAGAACCACGGTTTCGAGGTCGAGCTCAAGTACAGCCACGATTTCAAGAACGGTTTCGCCATCAACCTCGGCGGTAACATGGGCTTCAACGACAACAAGGTCATAGAGTACGACGAGGTTAACAGAGGAGACGCTTACGCCTATCCGCTCCGCACCGAGGGCTACCGCCTTGGCCAGAGTTGGGGTTACCTGATCGACTGGGACAGCCCCGGTCATGGCTACTTCACCTCACAAGAGGAACTTGACCAGTACCTGTCACACACCACGTACGGCTTCGGCGTCCCGAGGGTCGGTGACTTCGTCTACAAGGATGTGACCGGCGACGGCGTTGTCGATGACAAAGACCTCAGCCCGATAGGTTTTTCCAGCTCCATCCCCGGACTCAACTACGCCTTCAACCTGGGCGCCCAGCTCAAGAACTTCGATTTCAACATCCTGTTCACCGGACTCGGCCGCTACAATTCCAACAACTGGAGCACCGCCCAGAATGTCGCTGAATACATCTACCAGGGAACGTACTACGAATTCCACAAGTCCGCTTGGACAGAGGAGCGTTACAAGAATGGCGAGAAGATCACATGGCCCGCGCTTTCCACGGCCAAGACCACTAGCCACCAGGCTAACGACTTCTTCATCCAGAGCCGCGCTTTCCTGCGTCTGAAGAACGTTGAGTTAGGCTACAACCTCCCTCAGAAGTCTCTCCAGAAGGTCGGCGTCAAGGGAATGAGGATCTACGCCTCCGGACAGAACCTCCATTACTGGACTAAGTATAACTTGGGCAGTCATATCGATCCCGAGCACAACGACCACATCGGTTATCCTATCCCTAAGACCTATATGCTTGGGTTAAACATCAACTTCTAAAAATGGAGATGAATATGAAAAAATCTATATACTTTCTTGTAGTCGCCGCCGTTGTCCTCTGCTTGAGCGCAGTGTCATGCAGCAAGTATCTTGACAAGGCTCCTGACGGCCAGATCTCCCTTGAAGAGGTTTGGGGTGACTACGACAAGACACTGGCTTACATTAACACCTGCTACAAGAACCTTCCCACGAAGTCCTGCCAGTATTTCTTCTGGACCCGCGGGCCGGTCAACTGGTGTGACGACTCATGGGACGGTGACGACCTCGACGTGAACTGGGCCGGGTCGGCGCTCCTTTACAGCGGATCCGCCTCCGCGTCCAGCCATCCGGTCTGGAGCGTCACGGGTACCGTTGAGAACAACTATTGGACTAAGTACTTCGGAAGCATCCGCAATTGCGCCATGTTCATCAAGTACGCTGATCCCGCGATCATCGGCTCCGAGTACAACAGGTTGATCGCCGAGGCCAAGCTCCTCCGCGCCTACTATTACTCTGAACTCCTCGCGTGGTTCGGCTGCGGCCTTCCCATCGTCGAAGAGCCTTATACCTACACCGACGATTTCTCCGAGGTCACCCGCGCCAGCTACTATGAGGTTGTCAAGTTCATCATCAAGGACTGTGACGAGGCCATCGCCTGCTCTGAGCTGCCTTTCAGGATCACGACTTCCGGTGAGGCCCGCCGTATGTGCAAGGCCCTTGCCTACGCGATCAAGTCCAGGATGATCCTCTTCGCCGCCAGCCCTCTCTACAACGAAGGCAACAACTACTGGAGTGAGGCTTACACAATCACCAAGCAGGCCGTGGATCAGCTCAGGTCCAATGGATACAAGCTGTACAACACCTTGAACCAGCCGGGAACCTGGGGAGCTGAGACCGCTCACCTGCCTAACCTGTATGCCCAGATCTACAACGAGTATTTCAACCAGGACCAGGCCTACACCGACGCGCCCGCCGACATGGAGACAATCTTCCGCCTGACCAACGGCGCGTGGGACCTCGCCAACGTCGACTGCATCGGAGCCATCTGCGGTTACAAGACCGGAACCTGCCCTTCGCAGGAACTCGTGGACGCCTATGAGACCATCGATGGCCAGCCCGTCCTCAACCTATCCAAGCCTTACAACGACGAGACGCACCTGAGTCCGAACTACAACTCCGCCAACACTCTCTACGATCCGCAGAATCCTTACGCCAACCGTGACCCCCGCTTCTACGCTACCATATATTATAATGGTTCCAAGCGTTATTGCACCTGGGGTACCGGTGCCGCCGCGAACTCTTTCGAGAACGCTGGCCAGAACGCGGGCTGGAGAGGATCGCGTACAATCGCCACCTGGGCCCGCTGGGAGCAGAACGGAGTCATCCACGATCAATGTGAGAACATCATGGGTTGGTCGATCACCGGAAGAACCTACACCCGTACCGGTTATTACGAGCGCAAGTTCGTCCATCCCAACTCTGACCATGCGGTCCTGACTCTTTCCGGAGCTGACCACAAGGACTATCGTTTCGCCGAGTTGCTTCTCAACTACGCCGAGGCCGCCCTCGAGAGCGGTCATGAGGATGAGGCCCGCTCGGCCACGAACGAGGTCCGCGCCCGTGTCGGCATGCCCGCGATTCCCGCCAGCGTGACCGGCAACGACCTCCGCCTGAGGATCCGCAACGAGCGCCGCGTGGAGTTCGCCCTTGAGGGACAGCGTTACTTCGACATCCGTCGTTGGCAGAACCCTGACGGTGACCTTTCCGAGACGGATCACTGGGTGACCGCCGCCTACATCACCTGCCATGTCGACGCTGCCGGCAAGGTTACCGGTTACACCTATGACCGCCACCTCATCAAGGAGCGCCAGTGCTACACCAACAAGTACCTGAAGGTCGCGATTCCGCTTTCCGAGGTCAACAACATGCTCGCCGTCACCGGTGAGAACTGGCAGAACCCCGGCTGGTAGTAGTTCCCTAACCTTATTAATTGAATCTGATATGATGAAAAAGCATATAATCATAGCCGCCGCGTTGATGCTTCTTGGCAGTGCTTTCGCGAGCGCGCAGTCTGATTTCGCTGTATCGGGTACCGTTAAGGATGTTTACGGGAACCCCCTGCCCGGCGTGATCGTCTCCGCGAACAACAAAGCCTTGTACATCACTGACAAGAACGGCCAGTACACAGCCACCGCCGGCAGCTCCGATGAGCTGACTTTCGCGCTTGTCGGTTTCAAGAAGCAGACGGTCAAGGCATCGTCTGATATGCAGGTTGTCCTCGAGGATGACGCTCACGATCTCTCCGAGGTCATCAACCTGGGCTATTCCAAGGTTTCCCGGGAGGATCTTTCCGATGCCGTCTCCACGGTTTCCGGCGCGACCCTCGGCAAATCCCTCAACACCCGTCTGCAGCAGACCCTTTCAGGCCGCCTGTCGGGTTTGACGACCATCGAGAGCACCTTCGAGCCCACTTATGAGGAACTCTCCATGTACGTCCGCGGCCTTTCCACCGTCCACGGTGGCGCCGCTGGCGTCGTGATCGACGGAGTCCTCTATGACAGCTATTCACACGACATCCTCTACCGTATCTCCCCTGAGGAGGTTGAGTCCATCACCCTTCTCAAGGACGGCGCCTCACAGGCCATCTACGGTGTCCGCGGAGCCAATGGCCTCCTGGTCATCAACACCAAGAGGGGAACCCCCGGCAAACTCAAGGTCGGAGTCAATGTCTCCGAGACTGTCGAGCAGCCTGTCGATGTGATGCACCAGTTCGACTCCTACGAGTACGCCACCATGCGTAACCAGGCCGCCTACAACGACGGCCGCGGCAAGAATGTTTTCTTCTCCGAGTCCGCTCTTGACAACTTCAAGAAGGGAACCAACACCGATTACTATCCCAACACCGACTGGGCCGACCTGCTCATGAGGAAGGCTTCCAATCTCCAGAGGGTAGCTATCGATGCCATCGGAGGAGGTGAGAGGGTGCAGTACTTCACCACCATGAACCTCATCCACCAGGGTTCTTTCTGGAACACTGACACTGACAAGTACAAGACCGACAACGAGAAAGTCCGTCTCAACTTCCGTTCGAACATCGACGTGATGGTCAACAGCTGGATCGGACTCTTCATGAACCTTGCCGGTTCCGTGGTGAAGGCCCACACTCCCAACTCGAGTGTCGCTTACAACAACACCATCTACGAGTACATGGCGTTCATGCCCCCGACAGTTTACGGCCCCGTCACACCCGAGATCATGGGATCCGACGGAGAGACCGTGATCCAGCCCGCCGGAGACGTGATCTCCACCGTCAACATGGTCAACAGCCCTTACGGTTTGCTGAACAGGAGCGGTTACAACAACGCCACCAACACCAATATCTACGGCCAGGGAGGTCTCCAGTTCGACCTGAGCTTCCTGACCCCCGGTCTCTGGGCGAAGGCCAGTGTGGGATACCTCTCCTACATCACCGCCACCATGACCACCACGCAGTCCTACAAGAGGGTCTATCGTGACGACGACTGGTCCAAGTTGAGCTTCACCCAGCTCGGCACCACGATCGACGGAACCCTGGGCTACGGCAAGGGTACCGCCCTTTACGGCTACATGTCCTACAAGGGTGAGGCCGGTTACACCCGCGATTTCGGCAAGCACCACATCAACGCTAACGCCTACGCGATGTACCAGAGCTTTATTGACCAGACCGGCAACGCCGCCGCGACTTACGACTACCGTCGTATCTACACCGGTGTCGAGGCCCTTTACAACTACGATCACCGCTACGCTCTCCACCTGACGACGGGTTACTCCGCCTCGGATTACTTCCCGAGGTCAACCCGCTTCATCTGGACTCCCGGTGTCAGCGCCGCCTGGATCGCCTCCAACGAGTCATTCATGAAGGAGACTCTTCCTTGGCTGTCCCTCTTCAAGGTCCGCGGGTCGTACGCCATCACCGGCAACGATTCCACCGGTTTCGGCCGTTACGCCTACAAGGATCAGGTGACTTCCGTCCAGGGTGGAAACATTTCCTGGCTGAGGTACTACACCAACGAGTCTGTCTACGGTAACGACGGTCTGGTGCCTGAGAAGATCCACAAGGCCAACATCGGTATCGATCTCGGCCTCGGCAACCAGTTCACCGCTTCCTTCGACGTGTTCAAGGAGAAGATGAACAACGGTCTCGCGCAGTCCACCGCTTCCATTCCTTCCTATCAGGGTATCTCCCTCGGTTCCTTCCCTGTGCTTAACATGAGCCAGTACGAGAATAAGGGATGGGAACTCTCCGTTGGCTATAACAAGCGCTTCAACGAGGATTGGGGAGTGTTCATCAACGGCCATCTGGGCTACAACAAGAACAAGATCATCTATGTGGGTGAGTCCGAGAAGGGTGAGGATTATGCTTACCGCTATCGTACCGAGGGCTTCCCTTACGGCCAGACCTGGGGTTATCTCGTGGACTGGAGCAACGGCAACGGTCTCTTCAACTTCCAGGACGAGATCGACAGCCACGCCACCTATTCCTTCGGTACTCCCCGTCTGGGTGACATCAAGTACCAGGATCTCAACAAGGACGGTGTGATCGACGACAAGGACCAGGCCCCTATCGCCAATGGCAGCCTGCCTCGCTACTCCTTCGGCCTCGACCTGGGATTCACTTGGAAGTCTTTCGAGGTGTCCGCCCTCTTCCAGGGTGTGGCTGACTACTACAGGAACTACAGTTACCTGTACGGCTATCACACTGTGCGTGACGGTTTCTACACCGAGAGCATGAGGAACGCCTGGACCTCCGAGAAGTGGCTCAATGGCGAGACTATCGACTATCCCGCCCTCTCCACCGCTTCGACCACCAACACCCAGACGAGCGACTACTTCTACAGGAACGCCTCGTTCGTCCGTCTGAAGAACGCCCAGATCGCCTACAAGCTTCCCAAGCGCTTCTGTGATTCCATCGGAGCGGGAACGGCTAAGATCTATCTTGGCGGACAGAACCTGTTCTGCTTCGACAAGCTTCCCGCGGACATGCCGGTCGAAGGCAACAATGTCACCGCCCTTCCGGTCTTCCGTATGTACCGTATCGGAGTTGACCTGTCCTTCTAGCCTGACCTAATCTCAAAAATGATGAAAGATATGAAAAAATATATCGTATTCTTAATGTTGGCCGTTTTCCTTCTCCCTGCCTGCAACAAGATGCTGGACCTCAGGGACAACGGAACGACTGACATGAGTCAGGTGTTCTCGGATCGTAACATGACCCGTGGCTATATCAACGCCTGCTACAACTATATAGTCGGAACCAACCTGCGTGTCGGCTCGTTCACGGACGACGCCCAGGATGCCCAGGCGATCACCGCCGGCACCAACTATGACTATTGGTACAACCAGACGCTCAACGCGAGCAACTTCGGATCCCATAACTTCGACGGAGACCCTTGGACACAATTGTTCCAGGGAATCCGCAAGTGCAACGTTTTCCTCGCCAACATCGGGGAATCCACAGCGAAGATGACCGAGCAGGAGCGTCAGGCATGGTCCGCCCAGGCCAAGACCCTCCGTGCCCTGTACTACATGCAGCTTGTGAAGCGTTATGGCGGTGTTCCCCTCCTCACCGAGGATCTCGGGACCGACCACGACTATTCCACTGATTCCCGCGCGAGTGTCGGTGACGTGATCAACCAGATCCTCACTGACTGCGACGAGGCCATCGCCATTCCTGACAGCGAGGACTACTCCTATGTCTACGGTGACGGCCAGTGGGGAATGATGACCAAGGCCGTCGCCCAGGCGATCCGCGCCGAGGCCGCCACCTATGCCATCAGCCCCCTGTTCTCTGACAGTGGTTTCGACAAGCAAAGGGCCCTGACCATCGCTGCCGACGCCCTCGCCAACCTGCTGAGCCACGGTTATTCTCTCTGGACCCGTTCCTCCGCCACTTCCTCGGCCTACGCTCTCTACCACCTCACCAACCCGAACGACAACCGGGCTGTTGACAAGGAGACGATCTACGGCGGTTACCGTGTGGCCCCCTGGTCCGAGTGCGGAGTGCCTATCGTGGCCGGTACCACCACCGCCGGTTCCTGCCCTACCCAGGAGCTTATCGACGCCTATGAGATGGCTAACGGACAGCCCGCGATCACCGGTTACTCCGACGCGGCCCATCTTCAGCCGATCGTGAACACCGCTTCCGGCTACAATCCGGAGAAGCCCTATGAGGGCCGCGATCCCCGTTTCTACGACTCGATCTTCTACAACATGTCCAAGAGGGGCGGAGCCTACATCAACACCTATGTCGGCGGTACCTGCGGAATCAGTTCCACGAACATCCGCTACACCTGCACAGGTTACTACATGCGCAAGTTCGCCGCCGACGGGTCGAACCGTAACTCCAACCAGGACGGCTACCTCCGCCTCATGCGTCTGACCGACGTGTACATGAACTTCGCCGAGGTCGCCTATCAGGTGGCAGGCCCTTACCAGAACGTCAGCGGTGTCAACATGTCGGCGGCCGACGCTGTCAACGCCATCCGCGAGCGCGCCGGTATGCCCAACCTCCCTTCAGGTCTCTCCGCGAGCGAATTCGAGACCCGCTACCGCAACGAGCGTCGTGTCGAATATGCCTTCGAGATGGACCGCTACTTCAGCCTGCGCCGCTGGAATGTCCTCAGTGATAACGCCAAGCAGGTCACCGGCATGCGTATCACCCAGGAGGGTTCCAAGTACACCTACACCCGTTTCGCCTTCGATCCTCGCCAGACCGCCGAGAGCAAGTATTTGCTCTACCCGATCAACATCACCGAGCTCAACAAGATGACGAAACTCACCGGTAACAACTGGCAGAATCCGGGTTGGTAGTCGGCAAACCTTTAAATGTTAATGATTATGAAAAAATACATACTCATACTTTTCGCGGCGGCTTCACTCGTCTGGTCTTGCAACGAACTGGATAATGACTCCAGGCTCGGGAGCATGACCGCACCCGGAGCGCTCTCGAATGTCGAGACTTCCGCCCGTATCGGATCTGTGGTCTTCACTTGGGACAACCCTACCTCGGGAGATTACTACTACACCCTGGTCGAGTTCCAGCGCGGCGGCGAGACTGTCAAGCACAAGATCAGCCGTTACGCCGTCAGCCCGACCAAGGGAGAGGGACACACCCGTTACATCTACGAGGGATTCGAAGACACGAACACCTACACCTTCACCCTGACCCCTTACTCCGCCGACGGGCAGGCTGGTCCTTCCCAGACTGTCACCGGTGCCGCCGAGGACGCCTCCTACGCCTACAAATATGTGGCTGAGACCGTCACGATCGAGCCTGAGGTCGAGGGTGCCCAGGTGTCTTGGATCAATGAGTACCACCGTGACGTCACGGTCAACATCTCTTATGAGGATGTTGCCGGCCAGGTCGTGACCAAGAAGGTCACTTCCTCAGCTGACGGTAAAGTCTCCATCGGAGCCTTCACAAAGACCACGAGCGTCACCGTCACGAGCGCCAATGCCGCCGGGCAGACCTCTGAGCCTACCGTCGTCTCTGTCACTCCAAAGACGGGTGAGATCCCTGTCTCCAGGATGGCCATCGACGAGTATTCAGACTTCTGGCAGTCCGGATATGAGCTCAAGAACGTCCTTGACCGCAACATGAACTCCTACTGGCACACCGCCCTGACCGGACCTTACCACTGGTTCATCGTCGATCTCGGCTATGTCCACATGGTCAATGCGATCGAGGTTATCCGTCGTCAGACCGATGCCGGTTACGGTTCTCCTCTGAAGGCTCTCAAGCTCTCTGTCAGCGTCGACGACGAGAACTTCACCACAGTCTACGACGGTGAGTACGACGCCGGCCCTGTCTACGCCAACCACATGTTCATCTTCGATGAGCAGCTCGCGCGCTACATCAAGGTCGAGGTCACGTCAGAGGGAAGCTGGGCTCACGTCGCTGAGTTCCTCGCCTACTACAGCCCTGATCCTAAGAGCGCTTCTCCTTACGCTGATGAGGCTTCCGCCGAACTCGCTCCGGATCCGGATGACGATCCTACAGTCTATGAAGACGTGGAGTACCTCTATCCTGACAACTTCGGTCAGGCCGGCTGGGTCAACAACCTCAAGTACTACCAGGCTGATGACCGCTCGAACGACACAGAGTGGACATTCGAGACCACCGGTGGTGACTCCTGGATGCCTCTGGGCCGTCTGAAGAATGACGCTGCCGGTCCCATGCTCGTGTTCCAGTACAAGTGCACCAAGAGCATCACGCTCGAGTTCTTCTGGTGCAACGAGAAGGGATTCGGTGACGGCGGTCCCGCGGGAGGCCGTTCCACAGCGTTCAGTATCAGCAAGTCTGATGAGTGGAAGACATTCAAGAGGGACTTCTCCAATGACTGGAAGACCCACAAGTGGTCCGGTAAGGCTGGCTGTACCGTTCGTTTCGACGTCGGTGACGGTGCCGGTGTGACCCTCGTGGTCCGTAACATGCGTTGGCAGCCGGTTCCCCAGTAATGGACAACTGTTAGTTAACACAACTCTTTGATATTGTGTCCCGTTCCCCCCGCGGCGCGGGACACATTTTTAATATTCAAAAACCATCAGGCAATGAAACCGAGTTTATCCATTCCCGTCATTTTGATGGCTCTTTTGGCCGCTTTCTCCTGCTCCCGCGCGGACAGGGTCGCGGCCCAAGACGGTGACCTCTTCGCTGATACCTGGGTCGCCACCGACGCCCTCGGGAGGACTATGCCTCTGATCGATTCCGTGGGCCCGGTCAAGAACGACCAGCGCAGGGTCGTTGGAATATTCTACATCACATGGCATACCCAGAATCTCCTCAACGCGAGAAGCCCCTACGAGGCCGATGTCACGAAGGTTCTCCATAATGACCCGAACGCCCGTTTCCAGTCTGACAACCCGGAGTGGAAGTACGGCTCCTATCACTGGGGTGAGCCCGAGATGGGGTATTTCCTCAGCCAGGACGAGTGGGTCATCCGCAAGGACATGTCCATGCTCGCCGACGCCGGCGTGGACGTGCTGGTCATGGACGTGACCAACGCCGTCCGCTACTGGGACGAGTGGGACGTGACCTTCTCCGTCATGGAGAAGATGCGCGCCGAGGGCAACAAGACCCCCCAGTTCCTATTCTGGTGCTACAACGGCCCGGTCGTGACCGTGGTCCAGGACATCTACGACAGGATCTACAAAGAGAACAAATACTCCGACCTGTGGTTCTACTGGGACGGCAAGCCCTTGCTCCTCTACAACGCCCGGCCCGAGCTTGACGCCAACGGAAGTGGTTATGAGACAAATGATTACTCCGACGAGGTCAAGGAGTTCTTCACCCTGAGGAACATGTGGTGGGGCTACTACGAGTGGGGAGGCGAGCGCTACATCGGCACAGAGGACAACTGGAGTTTCGGCTACAGCATGGCCGACGACAGGATAATCAACATGACTCCCGAGGAGCTGGCCTCAAAGCATGAGGGCAAGGTCGAGGAGTGCGCTGTCACCCCCGCCCAGCACCCGGTCACGATGACAAGCGTGCCGATGGGTGTCGGCAAATCCTGGTCCCGCGCGACAGGCGAGCCGGAACTCGACGAGTATGACATGCCCGGCCCGGCTTACGTCCCCTGGCTCGGGAAGACTGTCGAGAATCCCGAAGGCTACGGGATTTACTTCCAGGAGCGCTGGGAGGACGCGCTGGCCGCTGATCCTCAGTTCCTCTACCTTAACGACTGGAACGAGTGGACCGCCGGCAAGTACCAGCAGAATCCCACGACCAAGTGGCTCGGAAGGGACAATCCTTTCATATTCGTGGATCAGTACAACGCCGAGTTCAACCGCACCATACAGCCCATGAAGGGAGGCTACACGGACAACTACTACATGCAGATGGCGCAGAACATCCGCCGCTACAAGGGAGTCCGTCCCATCCCCGAGAACAAGGGCGTCAGGAAGATAGCCATAGACGGCTCTTTCGCCGACTGGGACAAGGTGAAGGTGACCTATCTCGACACGAGGGGAGACACCTTCCACCGCGACTCCAAGGGCTACGCCGGGATCCATTACACCGACAACACCGGACGTAACGACATAGTCGCCTCCAAGGTGGCGGTGACTCCCTCCGAGGTCTGCTTCTACGCCGAGACAGCGTCCGACCTCACCCCTTGCTCGGATCCCGACTGGATGCTCCTTCTGATCGACACGGATCAGAACTCCGCCACGGGTTGGTACGGGTATGACATCCTGGTCAACAAGAGCGTCACTTCTGAGGGGACCTCGGCTGTCCTGAAATGGGAGAACGAGGCCTGGTCGCCCGCCGGCGAGGCCGCCTTCGCCGTGTCAGGGAACAAGATCGAGCTCTCAATCCCCAAGGACATCATCGGCCTGTCCGGGAATAAGGCCTCCTTCGATTTCAAGTGGGCCGACAACCCCGGCGAGCTGGTCGATCCAATCTCCATCTGCGTGAGCGGTGACACCGCCCCGAACAGACGTTTCAACTACCGTTTCATCTGGAATAAATAACAGGCACGCTTATGTTGTTGAATAAGAATAAGTTCTCACTGGCGCTAGCTTTCCTGGCGGCCTCTCTGGCGATCGTCCCCCAAGCCCTCGCGCAGCAGGTGAACCCTGATTCCTGGGCGGCCACCGACGCCCTCGGGCGCAAGGTCAGAAGCTACGATGAGGCTCCCGCCAAAAGGGACGGCAAATTTGTCGGGATATTCTACTGGACCTGGCACAACTCCCACCACAACGATAATGTCCCGGTCTACAACGTGACCGAGATTCTCCGTGAGCATCCCGAGGCCCTCAAGGATTACAACCACCCGGCCTGGGGCCCCAAAGGCCCTCACTATTACTACTGGGAGCAGCCTCTGTTCGGATATTACCAGACCACAGACAAATGGGTGCTGCGCAAGCACGCCGAGATGCTCGCCGCCGCGGGTGTGGATGCCGTTTTCTTCGACTGCACCAACGGCAGCATGACCTTCAAGGAGTCATACGAGGCCCTGATGGAGACCTGGGACCAGGCCCAGAAGGACGGCGTCAATGTGCCCAAGGTCTCATTTATCCTCAATCTCTGGCCGAGGCCGACCACCAACGACGCCCTGCGCCAGCTCTACAGGGAGGTTTTCAAGCCCGGCCGCTACGAGAATCTCTGGTTCATGTGGAGGGGTAAGCCCTGCCTGATGGCCTATCCTGACCTCCTGACGGATTCGGCGGAGGACCAGGAGATCAAGGAGTTCTTCACCTGGCGCCCCGGTCAGCCGGACTATGTCGACGGCCCGTCTCCCGACAGGAACGACCAATGGGGCTGGCTGGAGAATTATCCCCAGCACGGCTACGTGGCCTCGAAGGACGCCTCTGGCAAGACTGTCTACGAGCAGGTCACCGTCGGTGTGGCCCAGAACACCAACCCCGACAGGAAGGGCCATTGCGGAGCCTTCAACACAAAGGACGCCTATGGCAGGAACTGGTCGATCCGCAACGGTTTCGACCCCCGTCCCGACGGCTATCTCTACGGCTGGAACATCGAGGAGCAGTGGGACAGGGCCTACGAGCTCGATCCCGAGCTGGTCTTCGTCACTGGCTGGAACGAGTACATCGCCGGCAAGTGGCTGCCCAGCGACGGCTGGAACGGCGATCCTTTCTCTTTCGTCGACCAGTACAACTGGGTGTGCAGCCGCGACATCGAGCCTAACGCCGGTTGGGGGGACAAGGGAGACGTCTATTATCTCCAGCTTGTCGATAATGTCCGCAAGTTCAAGGGAATGACCCCCGCCGAGGAGGCCTCTGCCCCTAAGACCATCAATCTTCGCCGTTTCTCCGACTGGGACGATGTCACCCCTTACTTCGCCACGTACAAGGGCAACACCTTCGCCCGCGACAATGTCGGCGCCGGAAACACCTACTACAAGGACGATTCCGGACGTAACGACCTCGTGGGAGCCAAGGTGGCGAGGGACGCCGACTATCTCTACTTCTATGTCGAGACAGACCAGAAGATGACCCCTTGCGACGACCCGGCGTGGATGCGCCTGTTCATCGATGTCGACAGGGACAAGTCCACCGGCTGGTACGGCTACGATTACGTGGTCAACCGCGTCTCCCCGTCACGTTCCAAGGCCACTCTCGAGAAGAGTGTCCAGAACAAGTGGATATGGGACACGGCGGCCAGCGTGGATTATTTCCAGGACGGCACGCGTCTTGTTATCCGTGTCCCCAGGGAGGCTCTCGGAATCGGCAAGGGAGCCGCCGTGGACATCGAGTTCAAGTGGAACGACAACATGCGGAAAGAGGGTGACATAATGGACTTCTACGTCAGCGGGGACACCGCCCCCTTCGGAAAGTTCAACTACGTCTATTCCGCCAAATAAGACACTATTATTGATGAAAAGGATTCTCAGAGCCTTGATGGTCACTGTCTTCCTTCTGTCCGGGCTCGCGGCCTGCGGCCCGGACGAGAAGGAGGTGAAGACAATCATCCAGCAAGAAGACCCGAAGCCGGACCCGGATCCCGATCAGGGCAATGGCAACGGCAACGAAAACCAGAACCAGCAGCAGACCGGCTACAAGTACGTTGATGTCACGTTCGTGACCTCCGCGGCGCACAATGTCGCCATGTCGAAGGTCGGGGACAAGGAGTACAAACTGACCCTCTCAGGCGAGGATCCCTACATATTCACAGCCTCTCTGGCCTCTGACCTTGGCGACGACCTGAAGGTGGTCGAGTTCGATTACAAGTACGCCTTCGACATAGACATATTCCAGATCTTCTTCGCTTTGAACGGGGCGCCTTCGGAGGCCAGCTCCGAGAAATACGGCTCCTTGCCGTCCTCCAGTTCCTACAAGACCTTCAAGGCCTCCATCTCCAAGTTCCGCAAGGCCGGCTGGGGCAAGAAGGGTGACTGCCTGCGTTTCGACCCGGGCCAGACCGGCAAGGGCGACATGTACGTCAAGAACTTCATTATCAGGGAGATGACCGACGAGGAGAAGAAGGCCGAGGAGGAGTCGAACGCCAACGAGAACGCCAAGATCCAGATGGCCAAGAACCTCAGTGACTATCTCGCCAAGGAATATTCCTCCTCGGTCTCGAAGGTCACCGTCACCTCGGACAAGGTCACGGTCGAGGGCCGGATCGGCGGTCCAGGGACATTTGTCCTCGCCGACATCTGCCCCTGGCAGGATGTCACCGAGATGAAGACCTTCCCTTATTCGGAGAGTATCGAGGGCGGCTCGTTCAAGGTAACCCTGGACCGTGTCGTGAAGTCCCGTGAGGGGATCAACTACGACCGTGTCTTCTCGAAGTGGGCCGTGGTCAAGGTGGAAGGGGAGAGCCAGACTTTGGACTCCCACGCCCGCTACGCCGACGAGGTGGAGCCCGTCGAGTCCCCCGAGGCCGTCCCGCTCAAGAACAAGAAGGGTCTGGGCGCCGGCAACATCAACCTTTACTACGAGGACTGCAAGGAGATGAACTGCGGCAGCGTCACGATGAACGTTCTCCTGAACGGTTTCATCGACCGCCAGGGCGCCGATTATGTGTACGGCGGAGTGCCGTACGCCATAGGTAACTGGAAGGCCGAGGTGGACCGTATGACGGCCAAATGCAAGGAGGCCGGGGTGGTCGTCGCCGCGATAATCCTCACCCCCACGGAGTCCTCTTACAAGGATCCCGAGAACATGGGAGGATATTACACCATGCCCAACCTCACCGACGCGAAGTCGTTCAACATGTACGCGGCCGCCCTGACCTACATGGCCTCCCGTTACTGCAAGGACAATCCGGGCAGGATCCACCACTGGATCATGCACAACGAGGTCGACATGGGCTCCGACTGGACGAACATGGGCGACCAGCCGATGATGAGGTACCTCGACCGCTACATCAAGTCCATGAGGATTTGTTACAACATCGTGAGGCAATATGACCAGAACGCCTATATTCTCGGCTCCTACACCCACAACTGGAACCAGGCAGACGGGAATTACAGGCCCAAGGAGATGCTCGAGAAGACGGTGGACTATTCCCTCGCCGAGGGTGACTTCCAGTGGGGCGTGGCCTATCACCCCTATCCTCAGGATCTCACTAAACCCGAGTTCTGGAAGAACGACACCCAGTCCACCTGGGACATGGACACCAAGTACATCACCTTCAAGAACCTTGAGGTCATCGACAAGTGGATAAAGCAGCCAAGGAACCTCTATAAGGGCGAGACCAAGCGTCTTCTCTTCCTGTCCGAGCAGGGCACCAACTCTCCCTCCTACAGTGACCGTGACCTGGAGTTGCAGGCCGCCGGAGGAGCGTGGGCCTGGAAGAAGGCCGCCGAGCTTGACGGCATCGACGGCATCCAGTGGCACAACTGGGCCGACAACAAGGCCGAGTTCGGGTTGAGGATAGGCCTGAGGAGTTTCGACGAGGGCTCATGGGAGTCCCTCACCCCGAAGCCGGTCTGGCATGTCTGGAAGGCCGCCGGCACGGACGAGGAGTCCAAGGTCTTCGACCCCTACCTCTCGACCCTGGGGCTCTCCTCCTGGGACCAGATAATGAGGCGGATGGATTGATCCAGTCAATATTCCAAGTAGTAATGTCAGATTCTTCAACTGAACTGCTGGTTAGATTGGATATATTTGGATAATTGTTTCACCACAAATTAATATCATGAATTTCATTGCTTTCGATCTCGGAGCCACCAGCGGAAGGGCCATCCTCGGCACAGTCGAGGGAGGCAAGCTCTCCTCCGAGGAGGTATACCGTTTCCCGAACTCCGTCATGGAGAAGGACGGGAAGTACTATTGGGACATCTATTCCCTGTTCGATCATTTCAAGGCCGCTCTGAAAAAGGTGGCCGGAATGGGAGTCAAGGTCGAGTCCATCGGCATTGACACCTGGGGCGTCGACTTTGGCTGCGTCGGTCCCGACGGGGCCATCCTCGGCCTTCCCCGCGCCTACCGCGACCCCTACACCGACGGTGTTCCTGAGGAGGTCTTCAAGATCATCCCCAAGGAGGATCTCTACGGCGTTACCGGGACCCAGATCATGAACTTCAACACGATATTCCAGATCTACGCCCAGCACAAGGATCCCGAGTCTCCTATTCACAAGGCCGCCGAGATCCTGTTCATGCCGGACCTGCTTTCCTACATGCTCACCGGCGAGAAGGTCTGCGAGTACACCGACGCCTCCACCTCAGGCCTCATCGATCCCCGCACCAGGGAGTTCGACCACAGCCTTCTGGAGCGTCTCGGGATTGATTCCTCGATCCTCAGGCCCATCGTGCAGCCCGGAACGACTGTCGGCGTCCTGAAGAAGGAGATCTGCGAGGAGACCGGTTTCGCTCCTGTGCCTGTCATCGCCGTCGCCGGCCATGACACCGCCTCGGCCATCGCCGCCGTACCGGCCGCCGACGAGCGTTTCGCCTATCTGAGCAGCGGCACCTGGAGCCTTATGGGCATCGAGTCCCCCGTCCCGATCATCGACGACAAGTCCTACGAGTACAATGTGACCAACGAGGGCGGTATCGAGGGCACCACCCGCTTCCTCAAGAACATCACGGGAATGTGGCTTCTCGAGCAGAGCCGCAAGACCTGGGCCGCCGAGGGCAGGGAATATAACTACGCCCAGATCGAGGCCATGGGCCGCGAGGCGATAGACTTTCCCTCCACCATCGATCCTGACGATCCTCGTTTCGCGGCTCCCAAGGACATGGACGCCGAGATCAAGGCCGCGCTGGCCGAGTCCGGCCAGAAGGTCCCGGAGAACGACGGTGAGATGATCAGCTGCATCTACCACAGCCTCACTAAGAAATACAAGGCGGTCATCTCCATGTTCCAGGACTTCGCCTCCTTCCAGATCGACAAACTCCATGTGATCGGTGGCGGCTCCGCCAACAAGCTGGTCAGCCAGCTCACCGCCGACACCCTCGGGATCCCCGTGATCGCGGGTCCTGTCGAGGGAACGGCCATCGGCAACATCATGATCCAGGCGAAGGTCGCCGGCCTGGTGAAGGACCGCTGGGAGATGCGTCGCATCATCGCCGATTCGATCGACACAAAGACTTATTATCCAAACAATTAATATCATTTCAATATGAACGAGAACAAGATTCTGAAGGCCTATGAGATGGCCAAGGAGCGCTACGCCGTCATCGGTGTGGACACTGACAAGGCTGTCGCCGAGCTTGAGAAACAGCAGATTTCCCTGCATTGCTGGCAGACCGACGATGTGGGCGGTTTCGAGAATGACGGATCCCTCACCGGCGGTATCCAGACCACAGGTAACTATCCTGGCAAGGCCCGCAACATCGAGGAGGTCCGCGCCGACCTCGAGTTCGTCAAGACCCTGCTCGCCGGTAACCACAGGGTCAACCTCCACGAGATCTACGGAGATTTCGGCGGCAAATTCGTCGACCGTGACCAGGTGGAAGTCAAGCACTTCCAGAGCTGGATCGACTGGGCGAAGGCCAACAATTTCAAACTGGACTTCAACTCCACATCCTTCTCCCACCCGAAGAGTGGAGACCTCTCCCTCGCCAACCCCGACAAGGGCATCCGTGATTTCTGGATCGAGCACACAATCCGCTGCCGCCGCATCGCCGACGCGATGGGTAAGGTCCAGGACGATCCTTGTATCATGAACATCTGGGTCCACGACGGCCAGAAGGACTTCACTGTCAACCGCAGGAAGTACCGTGAGATCCTCACCGAGTCTCTCGACGAGATCCTCAAGGAGGATATGCCCGGGATGAAGAGCTGCGTCGAGGCCAAGCTGTTCGGTATCGGTCTCGAGAGCTACACCGTCGGTTCCATGGACTTCTTCGAGGGCTATTGCGCCACCCGCAAGGTCATCTACACCCTCGACACCGGCCACTATGAGCCAACAGAGAACGTCGCCGACAAGGTGTCCGCCCTGCTGCTCTATGTCCCTGAGCTGATGCTGCATGTCAGCCGTCCTGTCCGCTGGGATTCCGACCATGTGACCATCATGAACGACATGACCCTTGAGTTCTTCAAGGAGCTGGTCCGTTCCGACGGTCTGCACCGCGCCCACGTCGGTCTCGACTATTTCGACGCCTCGATCAACCGTATCGGCGCCTACATCATCGGTACCCGCGCCACCCAGAAGTGCATCCTGAGCGCCCTGCTTGAGCCGCTCGCGAAACTCCGCGAGTACGAGGCCGAGGGCAAGGGCTTCCAGAAGCTCGCCCTTCTTGAGGAGGCCAAGACGCTGCCGTTCGGCGCCGTGTTCGATTACTTCAACTACAAGAACAACGTTCCCGTCGGCGCCGAATTCATCCCCGCCATCGAGAAGTACGAGAAGGAAGTCACCTCCAAGAGGTAGGCTTTCCTGACCTGAATAAAGGTATTCCCTCCTGAACCGCCGCTTCGCGGCCCCACCGCTCGCTTAGCTTCGCTAAGCTCCGGTCCCCCCTCTTAACGTGCCGAGGGTGGCAGTGATTCAGGAGGGAATACCTTTATTCATGCCCCACCCGCTCCCTGAGCCCGTCGAAGGGCCACGCCAAACGGTCAAATGGCCGACCTTGCTGTCATCCTGAGCGAAGCGAAGGATCTCCGGTCCCTGA
>JAFROJ010000075.1 GCA_017429765.1 Bacteroidales bacterium
AAGGAGTGTGACTTCTTATAAGCGCTAGTATCGCAAAACTGCTTTTATTATCGCAATTATATTGCAAATATTGCTAATATTATATGCTTTTGCTATATTTGCCGTGAACTTTTAACGGAATCGACAAATGTTACTTCGTTTTATTGCAGAGAACATATTCTCTTTTAAGGATTCGACAGAGTTCAATACTTTCCCATCCAGCAAGAGCCATAGTCACGATAATCACAAGATCGCTTGCTCTCATGCGACGGCTTTACGTCTTGCTGCAATCTATGGAGCAAATGGCGCCGGAAAGAGCAACTTGCTTGCCGCAATCGATTTTCTCCGTAATGCGGTATTGTCGGGAAACTTGGATTCAGTGCGACAGAATGATGTCTTGGCATTCCGCTTCGATCCTGATTGCTTGGATAAACCCTGTGGTCTCGCGATAGAGTTCTTCGTTAATGGAAAAGTATTCTATTATCACTTGGAGTTCAAAGGTCGCGGGGTGGTGCTCGAGGAACTTCTGCTCAGTAAAAAGACTAAGGATGTCGAGGTCTTCCATCGTGAGGGAGACGATATCAGATTGCGTGGTGAAATGCTGAGCAAAGGATTGAACGAGAAGTTTATTGATGCTCTCGACCGCCTGGTCCGTCCCGACATGCTGCTACTCTCGTTTTTAGGTCAGTACTATCCTTCTGAGTTAGAGTTGGTTACGGAGGCATATTCCTGGTTTGTGAACCAGCTACGTGTCGTGCTGCCGGATACGATCTCAGGCCACGTGCCTCATTTTCTTGATTCATTCGCCGAATTCAAGGAACTCGTCAATGAAACGATTCCCGAACTTAAAACCGGGATATCTTTCCTTGATGTGGATAAGACTGTTGTTTCGGAGGAGTCTGCCAAGGGCAATCCTGCTTTACTTGCCGCAATACGGGAGGCTCGCAAGAATCCTGGTGAACCCCAGATTGTGGAAGGTGAAACGACCACCGAGGTTTCTAATGTGGTGTTCGAGAATGGGCAGATGTGGCAGAAGACATTGGTATCCGTCCATAAGGACATAAACGGAAACTCTTATTCTGCACCCATTTCCATAGAATCGGATGGGACTAAACGCCTGATAGAGTATATGCCGCTTTTCTTTGCCATTACGCATAACAATGGCGTGTATGTGGTTGATGAGATTGAGCGAAGCGTACATCCCATCATGATAAAGCGCATCGTCCAGAAGATCTCGGAAATGGAGAGGCCTGGCGGGCAGCTTATCTTTACCACACACGAGTCTGGGCTCCTTGACCAGGACATCTTCCGTCCTGATGAAATATGGTTTGCCCAGAAGGATAGCGAGCAGGCCACTAAACTCTATCCACTTAGCGACTTTAACATACACAAGACCGCCAATATCGAAAATGGATACTTGGCCGGCCGTTATGGTGGTATTCCGTTCCTCTCCAATCTAAAAGACCTTCACTGGTAATATGATAACTCGAGTCAGACAATACGGGAAGAAAGAACCGAGTCGCGATGCCCATAAGATTTATGTGGTGTGTGAAGGTTCGAGCGATGAGCCTGCATATTTCGGCTTCTTTGAGGGACTCTCTTCAAACCTCAATGTCATTCCCATACCGTCTGAAAAAGGGAATACGGATCCGGTTAAATTGGCGGAAATGGCAACGTCGTGTTTTGATAAGAATACAGGTCGCTACAGGTTGGATTATTCCCAGGGGGACCGAGTCTGGTTTGTCATTGATACGGATACATGGGAAGATGAGGGTAAGATTGCGGTGTTGAGGGAGTATTGCAAGAGCAAGAATACGGAAGTCCGGAGGGTAGTTACAAAGTCCTATCAAGCCTGGAATGTGGCGCAGAGCAAACCGAGTTTTGAGATTTGGTTGTACTACCATTTCTACAGCGAGGCTCCGGTTGCAGAGGAGGCGGAGAATGCGGTATCCTTCAAGAAGTTTGTGAACGACAAGATTACTGGCGGGTTCAACTATGAGAAGGACCCGGTTAATTTGAAGGTTGCCATTGCAAATGCAAAAGCGAACTATGCCGTTGATGAAACTGGAGCGTTGTCTCCATATGTTACAGAGGTTTTCTTGCTTGGTCGCGAAATCTATGGCTTCGTGGCAGGAGAGCTGGCAAAGTTGTATAACAAACTGAGGTGATTCCGTTCCCCTCCCAAGTCCCAGTGTCTTTCTCCGAGTTCTCCATATATTTCCGGGCATTCTTTCCGGACCTGCCGCCGCTCCACTGGCTCATAATGTCAGTTGTCTCGGCGGCGGTTATTGTCTTCATGCTGATCCGGCGGAAAGGCTCCTCGAGGGGTGGCAGCAATACGTACAACGCGGTCGCATTGGGCGTCACGGTGTTCATCTGCCTGGTATTGTTGGATATCCTGTTGATACACAGGTTCAACGCCGACAGGCCGCAGCAGCAGTGCTTCAATCTGCTGGAAGAGTATAGACACATCATTTCGGGGGACGAGGAATATGCCTACACGATGTTGTTCAACGTCCTCCTCTTCATCCCGCTCGGCCTCACTCTCTCCGAATACCTCTCCTCTCGTCGGCGTGGCGGTTTCGCTGCTGGCGAGGGGACTGTTGAGAAAGTTATTATCAGCAAAAACCCTGATAATTTAAAAATATAGAGAAAAATATTGATATTTATTGTTTATCAAGAATTTTATTGATATTTTTGCGGTGGTAATAAAGAGCATGAAGACAAATGGTAGCGATTATCTCTGCAGACATTGTTCGTTCCACCTCGTTGGGGACTCGTGAGCAATTAGATCTTCGTGACAAGTTGCGTGGCTTGTTCGAAGTGTTCGAGACAGATTTCCCTGGATTCTGGGCAAGAATCGTCCGGGGGGATAGCATCGAGTGCTATGTGCCAGAGTATCGGTATGCGCTAAGAATAGCCATACTTATCAAATTGTTCGTTAAGATTCAGGCAAGGAAATATGATTGTGCGGAACAGTTGCTGAGGCATGGGATCAGGTTCTCGATAGGAGTAGCAGATATTGATTATGCCAGTAAAATGGATGATATGATTAATGGTCCGGCAATCTATATTGCCGGACGTAATCTTGATGCCATTGACGGAAGAAGCACTGTTTTTACGTCCTTTGAGTTGGATAATGCTTCAAAGTCCGTTAGTTTGATGCTCGACTCGTATGTCGCGTTGGTAGGCAATCTTGTAGACTCGTATTCCGCTAAACAGTCCGAGGTAATATTCTATAAATTAAGAGGTTATAAAGAAGTGGAGATTGCCGCGAAGTTGGGGCTATCCCAGTCAGCTGTCAATATGAGATCCTCTTTCGCCCAATGGAACCTTTTGAATGAAGCAATACTTGATTTTGAGAATTTAAACTTTGATAAACTATGTGGATAGAATTGTTTTTGTGCCTCTTGTTGGCGCACTTAATTGCTGATTTCGCTCTGCAAACCAGGCAGTCCTGTTCAGACAAGGCAAACAGGAAATGGAAGAGTCCTTATCAATATGGACATGCTGCTATTGTGTTCGCCATCTCTTGGCTGTTTTCGTTTGACCTTCACTTCTGGTGTTGCGCTCTGTTAATAGGTCTGAGCCACCTTCTTATTGATATATGGAAATCTTTCCGTGCTGAGAAGGTCGAGTGGTTTGTATTGGACCAGATGTCTCATCTACTTGTTCTCGCGTGCATTTCTTTCCTTTGGTGCAGGGCTCATAATTGGAGTATTCCGTTCGACCTTGATTCCAAGATTATTGCCTTGGCAGTAGCGGCATTTGTCTGTTGGAAACCTGCAAATATCTTCATCAAGTTGATGCTCAGGCATTACAGTGTGAATGTTCCGGAAGAGGATTCTCAATCTGTTTTCAACGCAGGGGCGCTGATAGGCAATTTGGAGCGTTGGCTTATTCTTGTATTTGTGCTTCTGCATCATTATGAGGCATTGGGACTTCTAATAGCTGCGAAGTCAATTATCCGTTTCGGTGATTCACAGAAACGAGAGTCTGAATATGTGCTTGCAGGCACGCTGCTTAGTATTTCCATAGCGGTATTTTCCGGCTTGTTAGTTACTCTGCTATAGTAATCCCCATAAATAAAACGAACATGAACAATCACTTCAAGAAGCTTCTGGCGGCTGTCGCGGCGCTGATGGCGCTGATCGGGCTTGGCCTCACGGCGCTCGAAGCGGAGCCTCTCAAGACGACGAACGAGCCACTAAAGGCAGCCAACGAGCCCCTTCCGACCTCGATCGAGCCCTTCAAGATCGCGGTGGCGGGCGTCACCCACGGTCATCTGGGCGGGGTGTTATCGCAACTGTCGAAAGGCGACATCCAAGTCGTCGGCGTGTGGGAGGCGGACCCCCGCTACATCCACAAGAACTCCCTTGTCGGCAAAGTGCCCGAGAGCGCGTTCTACTCGGACCTCGGCAAGATGCTGGACGAGACAAAACCCGAGGCCGTGGTGGCCTACGGGTCCATCAAGGAACACCTGACCGTGGTTGAGGCCTGCGCCCCCAGAGGCATCCACGTGATGGTAGAGAAACCCCTGGCGACCACATTCAAGGACGCCCAAAAGATGGCGGCACTCGCCAGGAAGCACGGCATATTCCTGATGACGAACTACGAGACGACCTGGTATTCCTCGAACCACTATGTCAAAAAGGTGGTGGACGAGGGAGGAATCGGCCCGATATTCAGGATCGAGGTTTATGACGGCCATAGGGGGCCGGTGGAGATCGGCTGCAGCGAGGAATTCCTTGAATGGCTGACAGATCCAGTGCAGAACGGGGGAGGAGCCGTGATGGATTTCGGGTGTTACGGGGCCAACCTGGCGACATGGCTGCTCGGCGGGAAGAGGCCCACGAGCGTTTACGCCGTGCTCCAGCGGAACAAGCCGGAGATCTACCCAAAGGTCGATGACGACGCCACTATTGTTCTTGAGTATCCGGGGGCTACCGTCGAGATCAACGCCTCCTGGTGCTGGCCGATCGACCGGAAGGACATGTATGTCTATGGGATGAAAGGGCTTCTGTACCAGGCGGATCCGAGGAACGTCTCGATGAGCCGGAACGCCCCGGGGGAGGTGACTCCCGAACTCGCGGCGCCGTACGACAATCCGTACCATTACCTCGAGGCGGTGGTCCACGGTAAGATCAAGGTGGTCCCTGCGGACCTGTCGGCGCTGGAGAATAACGTGACCGTGGTGGAGATTCTTTCCGCCGCCGTCAAGAGCGCCAAGACGGGTAAGCCTGTCAAGCTATAGAATTGAATATTAATAAATTATAATTATCTTTAAATCACTATGCGGAAACGGATCTACTTGTGTCTGGCTCATATGAGCGGGAATGAGATGAAGTTCATTCAGGAGGCGTTCGACTCGAATTGGGTGGCGCCTCTCGGGCCGAATGTCAATGGGTTTGAGGAGGAGCTCAGGGCCTTTGTAGGGGCATCTGAGGTCGTGGCGCTGGCGTCGGGGACGTCGGCTGTGCATCTGGCGCTGCTCGACTGCGGGGTCGGCCCCGGCGACGAGGTCCTCGTCCAGAGCTTCACCTTCTGCGCCTCGTCCCACCCGGTCACCTATCTCGGAGCGGCCCCCGTCTTCGTGGACTCGGAAAAAGACACATGGAATATGGATCCCGCCCTTCTTGAAGAGGCCATCAAGGATCGCATCGTCAAGACCGGCAGGAAGCCCAAGGCCATCATCCCGGTGGCCCTCTACGGCATGCCCTACAGGATCGACAAGATCATGGAAGTCGCTGATAAATACGGCATTCCGATCATCGAGGACGCCGCTGAGGGTTTCGGGTCCCGTTTCGACGGCAAAGTCCTCGGCACCTTCGGCCGCTTCGGGGTTCTTTCCTTCAACGGCAACAAGATGATTACCACCTCCGGCGGAGGAGCGCTCATCTGTCCGGGCAAGGCGACCAGGGACAGGATCATGTGGCTCGCCACCCAGGCGCGCGAGGCGTACCCGTATTACCAGCATGAGGCGATCGGCTACAACTACCGTCTCTCCAACGTCTGCGCGGGGATCGGCCGCGGGCAGATGACCGTCATCGAGGATCATCTTGCCCATCACCGCCATGTCCAGAAATTGTACGAGGAATTACTCGCCGATGTCGAGGGAATATCCGTCCACAAGGCTCCCGACGCCCGTTTTGACTCGAATTTTTGGCTCTGCGTCATGACTCTCGACGAGGGGCTGAAGATTGCCGGGCAGGAGAACGCCTACGCCGAGAAGATCACCACCGCTGTCGGCGGGGCTGCCGGTGTCGTGCATGTGAGCGGGGGAGTCCACACCGACTGCGAGCCGAACCAGAATGTCGAGGCGATGAGGGTCTTCCTCGACGCCGCCGGCATCGAGGCCCGTCCGCTCTGGAAGCCTATGCACAAGCAGCCTGTCTATAAGGATTCCCCGGCCTATCTCAACGGAGTTTCCGAGGGATTGTTCAAGGTCGGGATGTGCCTTCCCGCCGGTCCGCTCGTCACCGACGACGACGTCCGGTACATAGTTGAGAAGATTAAGGAGGCGATAGTGAGGTAGTGGAAGCGGCTGAGAGGACATATCTTATACTTCTGAAGGAAGGCTTGTGGGCCGGCCTTTCGACCGTTCGACAGGCTCACGGCGGCGCTGGCTCAGGGACCGGGTCCCCGGTTGGTGAGCTTGTCGAACCACCGGGCCCTGTCGAAGGGCCGGCATTGAACCTTGCTTGGCGTCTGGCGAGGATGCAGGCGACGAGGGGAGTAGTGGGGCAGGCGCTGCTTGATTCGGGCGTCCTTTCTCCGGAAGGGGAAGACGCTGTAAGTAAGCGGGTTCTGGAGATAGTCGCCAATAATCTTAAGCTGGAGAAGGCCCTGGCCAAAAGCGTCGGCGCCTTGAGGGAAGCGGGCATCGAGCCAGTCCTCCTGAAAGGGCAGGGAGTGGCCTCTTGCTATCCGCAGCCCCTCATCCGGGAATGCGGCGACATCGACCTTTATGTCGGGAAAGAGAACTACCGGAAGGCCTTCGAGGTCCTGTCCGCTTTGTCGGGGGGCCTGAACGAGGAAGAGTTCAAGCCCAAGAGCAAACACAGCCATGTGGAGATCGAGGGCATTCCTGTCGAGGCGCACCAGTTCAGCGACGCCCTGCCGCCAAGGTACGACCGGACCTATCAGGAGATTTCCGACCGCTGTCTTTCCGACGGCTTCGTGACCCTTGAGTTCTCGGGAGTGCCTGTCAGGACCCCGGAACCAACTTTCCATGCTTTCTTCCTGTTCAACCATCTTTGGCGCCATTTCTTCACGGAGGGAGTAGGCTTCCGCCAGGTCTGCGACTGGACGATGTACCTTCATGTCCACAAAGACAGTATCGACCTTAATAGACTTCAGGATATCCTTGAGTCCCTAGACATCACGACCCCTTGGAAGGTGTTCGGGAATATCGCCGTGGAGGTCCTTGGGCTTCCAGCGGAGGAGATGCCTTTCCATGAGCCGAAGATGTCCCGGAGGATTGGCAAAGTCGTCCGTATGATGTTGAAAGAAGGGAACTTCGGCCACGAGCGCAAGGATTGGTACGAGCTTGACAGGACGTCTGTCTGGGGCCTTGTCAAGGTCTTCCTCTCGATCTCCCGTCGCTATCTCGGCCTCTTCCCGGTCTTCGGCCCGGTTGTCTTACGGGAATATTCAGCGAGGATTCGGAGACGTATCGCTCGGAAAGATTGAAGTTTTTGTTATCTTTGCGGACTTGCGGATATGAAGAGACTAAAAGATCTGTTTAACTGGTATTTCTCCAAGAAGACACTACCGTACTGGTGTGTCTTGGTGATTGATTGCTTGATCCTCCTTGGCACCAGTGTCGTCATCTTTTGGGCTTTCTATCGAACCCTCGCCCTGCTGAAATATTTCTGGACCCTGATGCGGGTGATGTTGATCTACATCGCCGAGACGGTGGTCTTTTTCCGGATATTCCGGACCTATGCGGGGATCTTGAGATATTCATCATTCGTGGATCTGATGAGGATCGGCTCCGCCATGGCATGCGCCCTATTCGTCGCCTTCATAATCCACTATCCTTTAAGTCGGACCCCGATCTCTCTTTTCGCCCACCTTACCGCCAGGGCGTTGTTCATGATCTATGTCATCGCCACCGCGATCATGTGGCTGGAGAGGATGTTGATCAAGGCGGTCTATGACACCTATTTCCGCACCGATTCCGCTAAATCTGTTGTCATCTACGGCATCCGGGCGGGCGGCATCGGGCTCGCCAAATCAATCCGGGGCGAGAAGCCTATGAGGTTCAAGCTCAAGGGGTTCATCTCTCATGACCCCTCCCTTCAAGCGAAGGGAACTATCCTCATGGGCGAGCCTGTCTTCGATGTTGACGAGAAACTCACCGATGAGCTGAAAGAGAGGAATGTGGAGGCCGTCCTGGTCGCGCCCGGAAGGATTGAGCGCTTCCGCGAGGACCAGGCTCTCCAGGACTATATTCTCAAGAGCGGGGCTAAGATTTATTTCGCCCAGGCGGCTGTCGAGTGGGACAAGGATAATCTCGTCGGGTCTCCCTCTTTGAAGGAGGTCAAGATCGAGGACCTTCTGCCTCGCGACGAGATCAAGTTGGACCTCGATTCTGTGGCGAGGGAGTTGAGCGGCAAGAAGGTGTTCATTTCCGGCGCCGCCGGCAGTATAGGAAGCGAGATCGTGCGTCAGGTGGCCTCTTTCGGTCCCTCTGAGATGATGCTGGTTGACTCCGCTGAGACGCCGCAGCATGACATCCGCCTGATGATGAGGCGAGATTTCCCTTCTGTCAAGGCATCCACTATTGTGGCGAGCGTCTCTAACGCCGGCAGGATGGAGGCGCTGTTCAAGGAGTTCCAGCCCGATTATGTCTTCCACGCCGCGGCCTACAAGCATGTGCCGATGATGGAGGACAACCCTTCCGAGAGTGTGCAGAACAATGTCTATGGCACCAAGGTCCTGGCCGACCTGGCGGTCAAATACGGGGTCAAGAAGTTCGTGATGGTCTCCACCGACAAGGCGGTCAACCCGACCAATGTCATGGGTTGCTCGAAACGGTTGTGCGAGATTTACGTCCAGAGCCTGAATAAGGCCGAGGAGGAGGGTATGGTCGAGGGGCACACCCAGTTTGTGACCACGAGGTTTGGTAATGTGCTGGGTTCCAATGGTTCTGTCATCCCGATTTTCGAGAGGCAGATCAAGGAAGGCGGCCCGGTGACGGTGACTCATCCGGACATTATCCGCTATTTCATGCTCATCCCTGAGGCTTGCAAGCTGGTGCTTGAGGCGGCCGTGAAGGGGGAGGGCGGTGAGATATTCGTCTTCGACATGGGCAAACCGGTCAAGATCGCGGATCTCGCCAGGAGGATGATCGAGTTGAGCGGTGTGCCCGACATGGAGATCAAGTTCACGGGTCTCCGCGAGGGCGAGAAGCTTTACGAGGAGGTGCTCGACTCGAAGGAGTCGACGAAGCCTTCATTCAATGACAAGATCCGTATCGCGACTGTCCGTGAATATGACTATTCGGTCGTGAGCGGGCAGATCGACGAGTTAATAACCATCTCGCGTGAATATGACGACCTCAAGACTGTGGCGGCGATGAAGCGGCTTGTGCCGGAGTTCGTCAGTAATCAGTCGCGTTTCTCGGTTCTGGACCAGGAGGTTGTCAGAGGTGGAGATTAATCCCATAGCGTATTTCAGGTCTCCTTTCGGGGAGAAGTTCGGGATCCCCCGCCAGGCCGGTCTGGCGCCTGGGCTCCGCGGCCGCGTCGTGTTCGAGCCTCTCTATCGCTCCGCCGACGCCCTCCGCGGCCTCTCCGGCTTCGACTACCTCTGGCTCCTCTGGGGATTTTCGGGGAATGCCGGTCGGCAGGTGGAAGGTCTGGCAAGTCCGGACTTTCCACACCAATCGCCATGCCATGAGGAAGAAGCTCCCACGGGTGACGTGGAGCGGAGCGACCGGGGGAGTCTGAGGGGAACGCCCCTCAGTCCCCCTCGGGGGCGCAGGGGGGTTGAAGGCGAAAGCGCTGTGGCTTGGAAAGCCACAGTGCGGCCGCCGAGACTCGGCGGCAACGAGCGGGTGGGGGTGTTCGCGAGCCGGTCGCCGTTCAGGCCGAACCCGCTGGGGCTGTCATCGGTCCGGCTGGAGTCGATAGACTATGACGCCAAAGGCCCTGACGGGAAGCCCCTCGGGCCGGTGATCAACGTCCTCGGCGCCGACCTCATGGACGGCACCCCGATCTACGACATCAAGCCCTACATCGAGTACGCCGACTCCCATCCCGGCGTCCGCTCCGGCTTCGTCGACACCACCGTCTGGGAGCCCCTGGAAGTCGTGTTTCCCGCCGGCGCCGAGTCCAAAGTCGAGGACCTGGACACTCTCCGGGACATCCTATCCCTCGACCCCAGGCCACCCTATCACGACGACCCTACCAAGGAGTACACAATGTCTTACGGCCGCCGCGAGATCCGCTTCCGAGTCGAGGGCCAAGTGTTGATTGTTAACGATATTCTTGTTATTATTTAATTTTTTTAATATATTTAAGGGCGATTAATTGAAGAAATGAAGGGTAACATACTTATAATCAACACCGGTTCCACGACCACCAAACTCGGTTATTTCTCCGACGGGGTCAGGGTTTTTGACGAGAAACTCGAGCACAGCGCCGACGAGGTCGCCAAGTACAAGTCCGTCATGGACCAGAGCGACATGCGCCGCGAGGCCATCACCGATTTCCTGAGATCGAGGGGTATCCCGCTCGAGGACATAGACATCGTCATGGCCCGCGGAGGCCTGTTCACCCCGGTCATCACCGGAGTCTACAATGTCAACCAGGACATGCGTGATGTCCTCATCAGCTGCCGAGACGGCCTCCACGCCTGCAACCTCAGCGCCGTGCTGGCTGACGACATAGCCAAGGAGATCAACGCCATCAGGGATGAGAAAGGACTTGAGCCCCGCTTCGGAAAGACGGTGGCCTATGTCGCCGACCCGCCCATGGCCGACGAGATGCTTCCGGAGTGCAGGATGGGAGGCATTCCCGAGTTCACCCGCAAGACCCTCTTCCACGCCCTCAACTCCAGGGCCATTGTCCGGAGGTACCTCCGTGAGCACGGCCTGACAGTCAACAACGTCACCCTCATCGTGGCCCACATGGGAGGCGGCGCGACCATCTCCCTCCACAAGAACGGGAAGGTGATCGATGTCAACCACGGCCTCGGAGGCGACGGCCCCATCACCCCCGAGAGGGCGGGCTGCTGCCCTCCTTTCGAGCTGATAGACATGTGTTTCAGCGGGAAATACACCAAGGAGGAGATCAAGCTTAAGCTTGTCGGGAAAGGCGGCGCCGTGGCTTATTTCGGCACCAACAGCCTTCTTGACGTCGAGAATATGGCCGCTGCCGGCGACGAGCGCGCCATCCTCTTCCTTAAGGCCTATGTCCTGAATATTTGTAAATACATAGCCGCGATGGCCGCTGTGGCCGACGGCAAGGTGGACGCCATCCTCCTGACCGGAGGCATCGCCCACAGCAAGAAGCTGATGGGCGACATCAAGAACAAGATCGGCTTCATCGCCCCCGTCGAGGTCTTCCCCGGCGAGGACGAGATCAACAGCCTGGCCGAGAACGGCTACATGATCCTCTCCGGCCAGACCAAGATCCACACCTACAACAAGGACAGGATCATCGAGGACTGACAACCATTGACAGAAACCACATAACTAAAACCACACGATATGCCAAATATAGATTGGAACAATCTCTCTTTCAGTTACACAAGGACGAGGACGATTGTCTACAGCCGCTGCGTGGACGGGAAATGGGAGACTCCGGTGGCGACCGAGGACTTCAACCTGCTCCTCAACCCTTTCGCCGGTGTCTTTCATTACGCCCCCTCATGCTTCGAGGGCTTGAAGGCCTTCCGGGGGGTGGACGGCAGGATAAGGCTGTTCCGTCCCGACATGAACTGGAAAAGGCTCGTCAGCGGAGCCAAGTATCTTGATATGCTGTTCCCCTCAGAGGAGATGTTCATCGACATGTGTGTCCAGTGCGTCAAGGGCAACATGGAGTTCATCCCTCCCTATGAGGCCTCGAGCGCTTCCCTCTATCTCCGTCCCGTCCTCTTCGGTTTGAACCCCCAGTTGGGAATACGTTCCGCCAAGGACGTGATGTGCGTGGTGATGTGCTCACCCGTGGGGACATATTCAGGAGACAAGAGCCTCCTTCCGGCCACGGCGGTCATCTCCCGTGACTACGACCGTTCCGCGCCGTTCGGCTCCGGAGGCTATAAGCTAGGCGCCAACTACGCCCAGTCCCTCCACGCCTACAACCTCGCCCACAACCAGGGCTACAGGGAGCTCCTCTTCCTGGACTCGGCCACTAAGACCACCATCGAGGAGTTCGGCTCCTCCAACTTCTTCGCCATCAAGGGCGACACCTACATCACACCTCTCTCCAGCACCATCCTTCCCTCGATCACCAACGCCAGCCTCAGGACCGTGGCCGAAGACTTTGGGATGAAGATCGAGATGAGACCCGTCAAGGTCGAGGAACTCGCTGAGTTTGACGAGGTTTGCTCTTGCGGCACAGCCGTGGTGATCACCCCGGTCTGCTCGATAGACGACAAGCCCGCCCTCGAGTCGCCCGTCGTGACCCGTCGTTACTCCATCGGCTCGCCGGACCATTGCGGCCCGAAGAGCGAGTCCCTCTATTGGAAGATAATCGGCATCCAGAAAGGTCTGGAGCCTGACCCGAGGGGCTGGTGCCTCTTCGTGGAGTAGGGGTCCATGGAAGATCTGGGAGCCATCGAGGCGATCCTCCAGGCCGGGAAAGTCGAAGAGGCGGTCACTCTGCTCAAGGAATATATCTCCGCTTCCCCGACCCCTTCCGACAGGGCTTATTACCTTCTCGGGAACGCTTTCCGGAAGAGAGGTGACTGGCAGGGGGCTATCAACAACTACCTCGAGGCCATGGCGATCAACCCGGACAGCCCGGCGAGGAACGCCTACGCTATCGCCAACGAGATCCTGGACTTCTACAACAAGGATATGTACAATCAATAACAATTAATCACTCAAGGTATTATGGCTAGAATGAAAGGAGCGGCGGTCGTCGACACGGAGAGATGCAAGGGTTGCGAGCTCTGCGTCATCGCCTGCCCGCTTGACGTCCTCGCCCTCACGAGCAAGGAAGTTAACCGAAAGGGCTACAACTTCGCCCATGAGGTTCTCGCTGACACCTGCACGGGCTGCGCCTCCTGCGCCACAGTCTGCCCGGACGGGTGCATAACCGTTTACCGACTTAAAACCGAGTAAGACATGGCAGATCAGGAAATCACATTGATGAAGGGCAACGAGGCGATCGCCCACGCCGCTATCCGCTGTGGTTGCGACGGTTATTTCGGCTATCCCATCACTCCGCAGTCCGAGGTTCTCGAGACCCTCGCCGAGCAGAAGCCTTGGGAGACCACCGGCATGGTGGTTCTCCAGGCCGAGAGCGAGGTCTCCTCGATCAACATGGTCTACGGCGGCGCCGCCACCGGCAAGAAGGTCATGACATCTTCCTCCAGCCCCGGTGTCAGCCTGATGCAGGAGGGAATATCCTACATGGCCGGGGCCGAGCTCCCGGCTCTCATAGTCAACGTCATGCGCGGCGGCCCCGGCCTCGGGACCATCCAGCCGAGCCAGTCCGACTATTTCCAGGCCTGCAAGGGCGGAGGTCACGGCGACTACCATCTGATTGTCCTGGCGCCCGCCTCTGTCCAGGAGATGGCCGATTTCGTCGACCTCGCTTTCACGCTCGCTTTCCGCTACCGCAATCCCGCCATGATCCTCGCCGACGGCGCCATCGGGCAGATGATGGAGAAGCTTGTCCTTCCTCCTTTCAAGCCCCGCCGCACCGAGGAGGAGATCATCAAGGAGTGCCCCTGGGCCACCACAGGCCGCATCGGGGGCCGCAAGCCCAACATCATCACCTCGCTTGAGCTCCGCTCCGAGGAGATGGAGATAATCAACAACCGCATCCAGGCAAAGTACCGCGAGATCGAGGCCAAGGAGGTCCGTTTCGAGGAGTTCATGCTCGATGACGCCGACTACGCCATAGTCGCCTTCGGCTCGGCCGCCCGCATCGCAAAGAAGAGCATCGAGATCGCCCGTTCCCAGGGGATCAAGGTCGGCCTTCTACGCCCCATCACCCTGTGGCCTTTCCCGACCGCCGAGGTCAAGGCGCTCGCCGGCAAGGTCAAAGGAATCCTCTCTCTTGAGATCAATGCGGGCCAGATGGTCGAGGACATCCGCCTTGCCGTCGAGGGGAGTGTCCCTGTCCGTCATTTCGGCCGCCTGGGTGGTATCATCCCCGATCCCGACGAGGTTGTCGACGTCCTCAAAAGCTCATTCTAAAATCAGGAAGCCATGACAAGAGAAGAAATAATTGAGAAAGGCCAGGTGGTCTACAAGAAACCCACCCTCCTGAATGACACTCCGATGCACTATTGCCCCGGTTGCAGCCACGGTGTGGTGCACAAACTCGTCGCCGAGGTGATCGAGGAGATGGGGATGACCGAGAAGACCATCGCCATATCCCCGGTCGGCTGCGCCGTTTTCGCTTACAAATACATCGACGTGGACTGGCAGGAGGCCGCCCACGGAAGGGCCCCCGCTCTCGCCAGCGCTTGCAAGCGTCTCTGGCCGGACAGGCTCGTCTTCACCTACCAGGGCGACGGCGATCTCGCCTGCATCGGCACCGCCGAGACCATCCACGCCTTGAACAGGGCCGAGAACATCACCATCATATTCATCAACAACGCCATCTACGGGATGACCGGAGGCCAGATGGCCCCCACGACCCTCCTCGGGATGAAGACCGCGACCTGCCCCTACGGCAGGGAGGTGAGCCTCCACGGCTATCCCCTGAAAGTCACGGAGATAGCCGCGACCCTCGACGGCACCTGCTATGTCACCCGCCAGTCCGTCCACACCGTGGCGGCCATCAACCGGGCGAAGAGGGCCATCAGGAAGGCCTTTGAATATTCGATGCAGGGCAAGGGCTCCAATCTCGTCGAGATTGTCTCCACCTGCAACTCGGGTTGGAAGATGAGCCCCGCCAAGGCCAACAAGTGGATGGAGGAGCACATGTTCGAGTTCTACCATCTCGGAGACCTCAAGGACACCGGTTCGGAAAAATAAAAAATCGAAGATATGACAGAAGAGATCATAATCGCCGGATTCGGAGGACAGGGAGTCCTCTCGATGGGAAAGATCCTGGCCTACGCCGGTCTCATGGAGGGCAAGGAGGTCACCTGGATGCCCGCCTACGGCCCCGAGCAGAGGGGTGGCACGGCCAATGTGACCGTGATTGTCAGCGACAAGCCCGTCTCCTCGCCGATCCTTTCGAGCTACGACACGGCAATAGTCTTGAACCAGCCCTCGCTTGAGAAGTTCGAGCCTAAGGTAAAGCCCGGAGGAACAATCATTTACGATGGCTACGGCATCGCCGAGCCACCGACCAGGAAGGACATCAATGTCTACAGGATCGACGCCATGGACGCCGCCGCGGAGATGAACCTCATCAAGACTTTCAACATGATAGTCCTGGGAGGTTTGCTGAAGATCCACCCCGTCGTGGAGATCGACAGCGTGCTCTCCGCCCTGCGCAAGACCCTTCCCGAGCGTCACCACCACCTCATTCCCAAGAACGAGGAGGCGATCCGCAAAGGCATGGAGATAATCCAAAAACTATAGCGCGGCTTATTGGTTAGGAAGTTATCCATCATTCTTTTTGTTTCAGGCGCCCTGGCTCTCGGGGCGCTCGTTTCTGGTTGTGGGAAAAAGCCTGCCGTCGAGCCTGTCGTTGAGGAGGTTCCAGAACCTCTCCCGGCTGAGGGATTCAGGATGGAATCCTTGGAAGTGGTTGAGGATAAGGTTCATACAGGCGAGGCCTTCACCTCCCTGATGAACCGTCTCGGCATGGGGCAGGATGCCGCGTATTCGCTTGCCGTGGCCTGCGACACCGTTTTCGATGTCCGGAAGATGCGGGCCGGCAACACGGTCCGAGCGTACTACAACAACGATAAAGCTCTTGAATATGTCGTCTACCTGAGCGGCAAGACCCGAGGGACTGTCTTCAAGACTTCAGACTCTCTCGCCGTCTGGAATTTCGAGAGAGAGGTGGAGACCAGCCTCAAGTACGCCGACGTGACCATCAACTCCTCGCTTTGGAACGACATGTCGGCCGCCGGGGCTCCTGTGGGGCTGATCGTGGAGCTCGCCGACATCTTCGCCTGGTCCGTGGATTTCTTCTCACTTCAAGGAGGTGACCGTTTCAAGATCCTCTACGAGGAGGGGGTCTGCGACGGGGAGGTAGTCTCCGTCGAGCCTATTCTTTACTCCGAGTTCATCCGTGGCGAGAAAGTCCTGCCGGCCATTTTGTTCGACCAGGGTGACAAAGGCAACAGGTACTGGAAAGAGGACGGGGCCAGCCTTCGCAAGGCCTTCCTGAAGGCTCCCCTCAAGTTCACTAGGATCAGTTCCGGCTTCTCCTATCACCGCAAACATCCCGTGACCGGCCAGGTGCGGGCCCACACGGCGGTGGATTACGCCGCCCCGACCGGGACTCCCGTGATGTCGATCGGGGAGGGGGTCGTGCTGAGCGCCGGTTGGACCAACGGCGGCGGCAACACGGTCAAGATCCGCCACAACTCGGAGTACACGACCTCCTACATGCATCTGTCGAGGTACGCCAAGGGTATAAAGCAAGGCGTCCATGTCAGCCAGGGCGAGGTGATCGGCTATGTCGGGGCCACCGGAGTCGCCACCGGCCCTCATCTCGATTTCAGGGTCTGGAAGAACGGCACGCCTGTCAATCCCTTGACCTTGGACTCTCCCTCCGAGGAGCCGATCCGGCCGGAAAACCTCGCCGCCCTCGACTCGACCTACAAGGTTTACAACCAGATAATCGATTCATTGATAGTAAGATAAGATCATGCGCCCCAAAAAGAATATAATCACCGTCCTGTTGGCCGTCCTGCTTTTGTTCCTGCCGGCCAACCGCTCAGGGGCGGTGTTCAACGAGAAGGACATAGCGAGGACGCTCCAGGTTCTCCGTTACGAGCTCGGCAAGGCCTATGTCGAGATGGAGAAGAGCCAGGCCGGTTTCGAGGATCAGAAGAAAAGACAGCATGAGAGCCTGATCAAACTTGTCAAGGACTGTGACGAGCTCTCGCTCATGCTTTATTCGCAGAAGCAGGATTTCACCTTCGACCTCACCTACGCTCTCCAGCAGGTGACCGACCAGTACCGGGGCTTCTCCGAGAGTAAGATCCCCTTCGACAATATCCTCTCCTACTTCAATGTCGAGATAGACCGCTACGACCGTCTGCTCAAGACCTTGAAGATAATCCCTCCCGAGCTGATGGAGGTGCCGGACAGCCTCGGGCCCTCTTTGCTCGGAGCCCTGGCGATGACCCTGCACCTGGGTTTGCCGGCGGATTTCTCTGTCTCGGACCTTAAGAAAGGAGAGGGGGAGCCGGTCTTTGACTTCCAGCTCGACAGTGTCGCGATGGTCGACAGGGACAGCTGCATCAACTACGCCACCAAGCTCCTTGACATGTTCACCGGCCTCCGGGATGACATGATCATGGACAAGGAATATTACGACAGGACCGATACCCGCCTCCGAGAGGCCTACAACTACGCCCAGGACCGTTACCGTCAGGTTCAGAAAAGGATATTCGTCGAGGGGCAGAGACCCTTCTGGACCATGCTTCCGCGGCTGCGCCAGTACTCTCAAAAGGCCTCCGTCGATTTCAAGGACAAGTACTCGAGGGACTTCGGGGAGCGGACGGTGCGTAGCGAGTGGAGGGGACCGATCGTGATAGGTTTCTCTTTCGTGATCCTGATTTATCTTGCCCTGGCGGCCCTGGTCACTTGGTTTGTCACAAAGGGTCTTAAACGCAAGGTCAGGATATTCAAGACCGAGGGTTTCGAGAGCCGCGAGCGTGTCTTCGTCCTGCTCGCCTCGGTGCTCCTTTTCGTCTTGCTGATCTACGTCGCCAGGTTCTCCCCGAGGATAGGCACTCACTTCTTCCTGATGGCCTCCTCTCTCCTCATCGAGTTCTCCCTTCTCCTCGCCGCCCTGCTGACATCCCTTCTGATCCGGTTGCCGGGAGAGGACATCGACAACGGGATGAGGCTGTATGTCCCTGTCATGGCTCTGGGCCTGGTGGTCATCGCGTTCAGGATCATATTCATTCCCAACAGCCTGATCACCTTGATCTTCCCTCCGATCCTTCTGCTCTTCGGCGTCTGGCAGTGGAGGGTGTTCGCGCGGTACTCCCCGAACGTGCCTAAGGTGGACAATGTGATGGCCGGGGTGTCTCTTTTCGTCACCGCTGTCACCTTCATCCTTTCCCTCGTCGGCTATTCCCTAATGGGTCTCCAGCTCTACATCTGGTGGATCTTCCAGCTGGACGTCCTTCTGCTGGTGTTCGCCTTGAAGGATCTTTTGGAAAAGTACCGCGGCAAGTTTGTCGCAAAGAGAGTCAGGGCCTACAGGATCCTCCATCCCTCCGAGTCAACCCCTGAGAGGGGAGGCTCCTTCCTCGTCACCTGGCTCTACGACCTGTTCGACATGGTGGTCATCCCTCTTCTCATCCTTCTCTCCATCCCGGGCTGCCTGCTCATGGCCTCAAGGGTCTTTGACTTGACAGAGATTTTCCGTCAAGGCCTGTTCTATCCTTTCCTCGACATCAAGGCTGTGACCCTCTCCATCTACAAGATCCTGGTGGTGATCGGGCTCTATTTCGTGTTCAGGTACATCGAGTACGCCGCCAGATCGCTCTACAGGGTGTTCAAGATCAGGGACGCGGTCTCAAAGTCCGGTGTCAGGCTCCTCAGGGACAACGAGGTCAACCTCACCCTCGCCAACAACGTCATCTGGCTGCTCAGCTGGGGACTGTTCGTCATCTTCGCCATCGGGATCCTGGAGATCCCCACGAAGTCTCTCGAGGTCATCTCGGCCGGCCTCGCGGCGGGTCTCGGATTCGCCATGAAGGATGTGCTGAACAACTTCTTCTACGGGGTCCAGCTGATGTCCGGACGTCTCCGGATCGGTGACACCCTCGAGTGCGACGGCATCCGCGGCACTGTCGACAACATCAGCTACCAGACCACGACGATAAAGGCGCTCGACGGCAGCCTGATCGCGTTCCCCAACGCCACCCTCTTCTCCAAGACTTTCAAGAACCTGACGAGGGGCGACTCCTACGAGTATCTCGCGATCCCCGTGGGGATAGCCTACGGGACCGATGTCGACAAGGCCAGGAAGGTGCTGCTCAAGGCGTTGCGTCCTCTAGGAAGGCCCGACAAGTTCGGGCGCGACACGGTGCGGAAGGACTATGGCGTGCAGGTGACTTTGGGATCTTTCGGCGACAGTTCAGTCAATCTGGTCGTGAAGCAATTCGTCCTCGTCGAGCAGCGCTTCGCCTACATCGCCAAAGCCAATGAGACCATCTACAAGGCCCTGGCTGACAATGGGATAGAGATTCCTTTCCCTCAGAGGGACGTTCACATCAAAACCGATTCCTGAAACCTATGAATATTAATCTGTCATGGTGAATATGGCAATCTTCGTCTCCGGAGGAGGCACGAACTGTGAGAATATAATCAAGTATTTCGAGGGGTCGGATGTGGCCCGTCCGGTCCTTGTGGTCAGCAACAAGGCCGGGGTCGGTGCCATCGCTAAGGCCGAGAGGCTCGGGGTCCCGGTTGAGGTTGTCCCCAAGTCCGGCCTGAACAATCCCGATGTGATCCTTCCTTTGCTCAAGGATTATTCGGTTGACTTCATCGTCCTGGCGGGTTTCCTGCTGGTCATCCCCGGCTTCCTCATCGACGAGTACGACCACCGCATGATCAACCTCCATCCGGCCCTCCTGCCCAAGTACGGCGGCATCGGAATGTACGGCCATCATGTCCACGAGGCTGTCAAGGCGGCGGGGGAGACCGAGACCGGGATGACTGTCCACTGGGTCTCCCGGGAGGTGGACGGCGGAGCGATCATCGCCCAGTTCAAGACAAAGCTCGATCCCGGGGACACCCCTGACGACATAGCCGCCAAGGAGCATGTCCTCGAGATGGAACACTTCCCGGAAGTGATTGAGAATCTGATTATCTCGGGAGCAGTGAAGACCCCGACAGGGCGTTGAACAGAGCCTCCTGGTAGCTTTCCCCTATAGGGATGCGGTCCTTCCCGATGATGATGTGGGACCGCTCTATCGCCTCTATGCCAGCGAGCCGGACGATGTAGGATTTCTGCACCCTCACGAACTTCTCCGCGGGCAGCCTCTCCTCGAGGGTCTTCATGCGAGTGAGCGAGAGGACAGGGTCGGAGCCGTCGGCGAGATGGATCCGGACATAGTCCTTGAAGCCTTCGATGAAGGTGATGTTGTCCAGCTCGATCTGCTGGAGCCTGTATTCCGTTTTAACGAATATGCTGCGGAGGCCAGAGTCTTCGGGCCGGCCGGGCTGGTCGCGACGCTCGGGCAGTGGTGGGGCCGGCTCCAGTACCTTGAGCGCGTGCTTCGCGGCGGTCAGGAAATCGTCGTAGGAGATGGGTTTAAGGAGGTAGTCCAGGGCGTGGACCTTGAAGCCCTCCACGGCGTACTGGCTGAAAGCTGTCGTGAATATGATCCTCGACTCCTCCGGGATCATCCTCGAGAGTTCCATCCCGCTGAGCCCAGGCATCTGGATGTCGCAGAAGATCAGCTCCACCGGATTCTCATGGAGGAAGGTGAAAGCGGCCTTCCCGTCCGGGAACGCCCCCTTGAGCTCCAGGAACGGGGTCTTCTCGACGTAAGACACCATCAACTGGAGCGCGAGGGGCTCGTCATCTATCACTATACAGCTTATCATATTATCACTCAAGAGTTTGCGGTGTTGATCCTGAGGAGGCACCGGTAGATGTTCTGTACTTTGCCGTACTCGAAGGAATACTTCCCGGGGTAGAGCATGTCCAACCTTCTTGTGAGGTTCTTTATTCCTATTCCGGAGCCGCTTCTGTCGCTCTCGTCTTTCGGGAAGAAGGTGTTCTCCACGAGGCAGGAGACATAGTCCCCATCCTCCTTGAGATCGATCCTGACGCTGGAGGGCTCGGTCGCCGAGACTCCGTGCTTGAAAGCGTTCTCCACCAGAGGGATGAAGAGCAGCGGGGCCACAGGACGGTCGGAGTACTTCCCGTCGAGGGAGACATCCAGCGTGACATCCTTGGGGCAGCGCATGCCCATCAGCTTGACGTAGTCGTTCAGGAACGCCGTCTCGCTCGCGAGGGTCACGGTCGGCTTCTCGCTGTCGTAGAGGACATAGCGGAGCATCCCGCTCAGGTCATGCACTGCCTCCTGAGCCTTGACCTGGTCGATCTGGATCAGGGAATAGATGTTGTTCAAGGTGTTGAAGAGGAAGTGAGGGTTGACCTGGCTCTTGAGGGCTGTGAGCTCTGCCTCGGTGGCGGCCTTCTCCATCTCTTTGCGCTTGTTCTCCTCCTTGTACCAGATCGAGGTCATCTTGACAGCGATCGCCACACAGATTATCGCCATGTAGATCAGGGCGTTGCGTGTGATGAAACTGAGGATGTCAAGGGTCTCCCTGGGGTGGAAGGGAGGTCTTCCCGGCATGCCAGGCCTGCCTCCCCGGAAAGGCCCGGGAGCCGGCGGAGTCGCCATTTTCGGGGTGGGCGGTGTGACTGGATAGACGTACCTGTAGGTGAGGTGGACGAGGACGCAGGCGGCGGCCACGAGCAGGACATTCCAAAGGATGAATAACCCGAACCTCTTGTTGTACAGGTACTTCTTGATCAGGACGAAGTAGTTGACGTAGAACACTATGATGAACGACACGAGGGTCGGGACGAAGCGGGCGTAGTTGACTCCACCGTGGAGGGGCTGGCCCGGTCTGGGGGAGAAGAACGGCATCCCGAACAGCACCACCCAAATGGCGATGTGCAGCAGCCAGGTGAAGTCCATTGATTTTTCTTTGCTCATATCGCGAATATAACTTTTTATTCGTAACGTAGGGCCTCGATGGGGTCGAGATTGGAGGCTTTACGGGCGGGATACCACCCGAAGAATATGCCGATGAGGGTACAGACCGCGAAGGAGAGGAATATGCTCCAGCTGGAGATAGCGACGGGGTAGCTCAGCAGCGCTTTGACGACATAAGCCGCCACTATCCCGAGCAGCACCCCTATCACTCCTCCGGCCACGCTCAGCAGGGTGGCCTCGATGAGGAACTGCGACAGGATGTCACGGCCTTTGGCGCCGATACTCATCCTCAGACCGATCTCCCTGGTCCTCTCGGTGACGCTGACGTACATTATATTCATGATTCCTATTCCTCCGACAATCAGGGAGATGGCCGCCACGGCGGCGAGCAGGGAACTCATCATGTCGCTGGTGCTTGTCATCATCGACGAGAGCTCCTGCTGGGAGCGGATGTTGAAGTCGTCGTCGGCGTCCTCCTTGAGTTTGTGGTTGGCGCGGAGAACCTCGCTGATCTCCTCGATGGCCTTGTCGGTGAACTCCTCGCTCAGGGCCGAGCAGGTGATTCCCTGGAGGTAGGTCACCGCCTGGATCCTTTTCATCACTGTCGTGTAGGGCACGAGCATGAGGTCGTCCTGATCCATTCCCATCGTGTTGCTTCCCTTGCTCTCGAGGATCCCCACGATCCTGAAAGGAATGGTGCCGAAGCGGATGACCTTCCCCACAGGCTCCTCCCCGTTCGTGAACAGCGCGTCGACGACAGTCTTGCCCACGAGGCAGACTTTCGCGGCGGAGTGGATGTCCTGGTCCGAGAAGACGTCCCCTTCCTCGACCTTGTAGTTGCGTATCTCAAGATAGTCCTGGTTGACCCCGTAGACTGAGGTGGGGGTGTTGTTGGCCCCGTAGACCGCCTGTCCTGAGGCGTTGACGGTGGGGGAGACGAGGCTGACATACTTGCAGCTTGAGCGGATGTCCTCGTAGTCCTTGACCTTGAGGGTCTGCATGTCGTCACTGCTCATCCTGACTCCGCCCATCCTCTCGGCTCCGGGGGAGATCATGATCATGTTCGACCCCATCTCGCTGATCTCGGCCTTGATGCTGTTCTTGGAACCTTGGCCGATGGCGAGCATGGTGATCACTGACCCCACGCCGATGATGATGCCCAGCATCGTCAGGAAACCGCGGAATTTATTGTCACTGAGCGCTTTCAGGGCTAATCTCAACAAATTGGTGATGTTCATGGCTCGTTAATCTTTCTCTATCGGGAGAGCCGAGAGAGCCTCGGCCGCGTCCAGTATGTTGTCGTTTCTTTTGTCGCTGGTGACCTTGCCGTCCTTGAGGGTGATCGTCCTCGTGCTGTACAAGGCGATCTCGGGATTGTGGGTCACGAATATGATTGTCCTTCCCTCGGAGTGGAGTTTCTGGAACAGGACGAGCACCTCGAAGCTGGTCCTGGTGTCCAGGTTTCCGGTGGCCTCGTCGGCGAGAATGACCGCGGGGTTGTTCACGAGAGCCCTGGCTATCGCCACCCTTTGCATCTGGCCTCCGGACATCTGGTTGCTCTTGTGCTCCAGACGGTCCCCGAGCCCGACGGCCTTGAGAGCCTCGACGGACATCTCCCTGCGCTCCTTCCTGGAATATTCCGGGTTGTACATCAGGGGCAGCTCGACATTCTCGATGGCCGTGGTCCTGGGAAGAAGGTTGTAGTTCTGGAACACGAAGCCGATCTTCCTGTTCCTCAGGGTCGCCCTCTGGTCCTTGTTCATGGTCCTGACCGCGACCCCGTCCAGGTAGTATTCTCCAGATGTCGGGGTGTCAAGGCAGCCGAGGGTGTTCAGGAGGGTGGATTTCCCGGATCCCGAGGAGCCCATGATGGTCACGAACTCGCCCTCCATGATGCTGAAGGTGACTCCTCTGAGGGCACGGACCACCTCTGAGCCGACCTTGAAGTCCCGCTTGATGTTCTCAAGCCTGATCACTTCCTTTTCCATCGAACTTACCTTTTAGGTTGCCCGCCGTTCCTGTTGCCGCCGCCGCGAGGCCCGGGGGCGAAGGGGCTTCTCTCAACGCTCTCGACTTTCTTGGGGGCCTCGGCGGTGAAGCCTGTCACCACCTCGTCGCCTTCCTGGAGTCCGCCGGATATTCCTGTCCTGTCGCCGCTCGTGTTGCCGGTGACCACCTGCACAGGGGTGATGGTCTCGCCTCTCTTGACCCAGACAGTCTTGGTCGAGTCGGTCATCTTGGGCATACCTTCCAATTTAACTCCAAGATCGTCAAGCATTTCCTTGTCGGGATTGAACCTCAGGGCCTTGGTCGGGACGGAGAGGATATCTTCCTCCTCAAGGGTGTAGATCGTGATCGTGGCCGTCAGCCCGGGCTTCACCTTCAGGTCGGGGTTGGGGGCGTTGATCACCACCTCGTAGGTCACGACGTTGGAGGTCGTGGTGGCCTCAAGCCTGACCTGGCTGACTCTTCCCTCGAAGACATCGTCCGGATAGGCGGCGACGGTGTAGGTGACCCTCTGACCTTCCTTGACCTGTCCGATGTCAGCCTCGTCCACATTGGCGATAACCTGCATGTCCGACAGGTCCTTGGCGATGGTGAACAGGGTCGGGGTGGAGAATCCGGCCGCCACCGTCTGCCCCTCCTCGACCGCCTTGCTGATCACGACGCCGTCAATAGGGGAGGTGATGGTCGCGTAGGAGAGGTTCCTCTTGACCTTCGTGTAGGAGGCCTGGGTCTGGGAATAGGCGTTCTTGGCGCTCTGGTACTGGTATTGAGCCTGGTCGAACTCGGAGTCGCTCACGAGCTCCTTGTCGTGCAGGGTTTTCATGCGGTTATATTCCTTCTCCTGGTACTCGTACTCGGTCTTGGCGGTGGCGAGCTGGGCGTTGGCCGCCGAGAGCTCTGCAACGAGGTTGACCTTGTCCATCTCCGCGATCACCTGACCGGCCTTGACCACGTCGTTGTAGTCCACATAGAGCTTGCTGATGATTCCGGAAACCTGTGTTCCGATCTCGACTTTCGTCACCGGCTCGACTGTGCCGGTCGCCGTGACAGAGTTAGAGATGTCGATCCTTTGAACCATCGCTGTCTCGAGCGCCACTTGGTCTTTCCCCGTGGGCCTGAACACAAGCCATAGGACGGCGGCCGCCGCGATGACACCTATGACCATCCACAATGTCTTCTTTTTCATATTCTTATCCGTTTATATTGTAATTACCTTGATAGATGTCGAGAAGGATGTTCCCAAGGATGGCGTTGTATTTCGCCTGAAGCAGGGATACCTGAGCGCTCAGAAGGCTGTTCTGGGCGTTGATCAACTCGACGGTGTTTTTCTTTCCGACCTTGAAAGCCTCGGAGGTGTACTCGTAGCTCTGGGCGGCGTATTTCTCCTGCTCCTTGGCCGAGATGTACTGGGACTGGGAGGAGACAGCGCTCAGATAGGCGTCCTCGACCTCCTTGAGAAGGGTCTTCTCGGCGCTGAGCCGCTGGAGCCTGCTGTTGTCGGCGGCGATCTTGGCCTTGTTGACGCTTGTCTTGTTGCGCCTTCCCTGAAGGATCGGGACGCTGAGACTGAGCCCTATGCTCTCGTTGAAATTCTTCTCCAGCTGGCTAGCGAATGAGTTGCCCGTCCCGGAGACGCTTGCGGTGCTGATCCCGGCGTTGGCGGAGAGGGAGGGGAGAGCGCCGCTCTTGGCCTGCTTGACGGAGAGTTCCGCGGCCTCGACGCTGAGTCCCGCCTTCTTGATCTCCGGCATGGCGTCAAGAGCCTCGCGGTAGACATCCTCTTTGGCCGGAAGGAGCTTGAGGACATAGCTCTCGTCGTCCTCTGGGGCCACCAGCTCGATGTCCTCGCTTATTCCCAGCTCAAGGAGCTGCTTGAGCTGGAGGAGGCTGTTGGCCAGGTTGACTTCCGACGAGGTGATCTGGTAGACGTCGCTGGCGTGCTGGCTCTCGAGCTGCGCGACATCAACCTTGCTCATCTCACCGGCGTTCTTCATCTCGACCGCCCTGTCGAGGGCCATCCCGGAGGCCTCGGCGTTGCTCTCGCTGACCGAGAGGGCCTCCTTGGCGTAGAGGCAGTTGAGGTAGGCCTGCACGATAGAGATGACAACGTCGTTTGTCGTCTCCTCGACGGAGAGCGAGTCGATCGAGTTCTGGACCATCTGCTGTTTCAGCGCTGTGCGGAGACTTCCGCCGTTCCACAGGGTGATCCCGGCGTTGACCCCGTAGTTGCCTGAATAACTGGTCGACTTTGAGGTGCTGAAAACATTGGACCCGACCACGGAGCTTGTCCCCGTGTCGGAGAAAGGCCTGTTGGACACGCCCTGACTGCTGGAGGCGCTGACGGTGGGCAGCATGGCCGCCTTGGCCTGGTAGGTGTCCTCAAGCCCTGACAAAAAACTGTTCCTGCTCTGTCGGAGGGAAATGTTGTTGTCGATGGCGTAGTCGATGCAGTCCTGCAGCGTCCACGTCCTGGTCTGGCCTGTCGCGGCCGCTCCGATGAACAGGGCAGGAACAGTGGCCGTCAATAGTCTCAAGATTCTTTTCATATCATATCGTGTTTTATTTCCGATTCCGGCGACAAACATAGAAGATTCCGCCTTTATTCAGAAACTCATTCGACGAACATGGGAGAATCATCGACGAAAATGCTTATCTTGGTTGTATGAAATCTCTGAGATATCTTTTCCTCGTTCCGGTTGCCATGAACCTGGCCGGACAATTGGCCGGGCTAAGAGCCTTGACTCTTATCTCGAAACCCCTCCTGATGCCCCTTATCGCCCTCTCGGTCCTGATCCTGCTCAAGGAACATGATGTCCGGGACAGGCGTGTGGGGCTGATAGTCGCCGCGCTTCTTCTCGGCGCCGTCGGGGATGTCCTCCTCATGCTGGAGGGGACAGGCTGTTTCCTCGCCGGGATGGGGGCTTTCTTCCTCGGGCATATATTCTATTTCAGTGTCATCCCGGCCCCTTGGAAGGTCAAGGGGCTGTCGGGCAAATTCCTCTCCGCCTTATTCCTGGCGGCCTTGCTAGCCTTTGTCATCACACTCGCCGGCAGATTCCCGCTGCAGGGACCCATGCGCGTGGCCGTGACTGTCTACGCGTGCGCGTTCGCCTTCCTGATCCACGCCGGCGTTGTCGCCGCCGTCGACAGGAGGAGGCCGTTTTATCTCTTGACAGTCCTCGGTTTCGCCGTTTTCGCCGTCTCTGACACTTTCGTCGCCATCGGCGCCTTCACGGACCTGGCTGTCCCTCAGCGGGGTTTCATCGTGATGTCAACCTACATCGCGGCTCAGTTGACCGTGGCCTTCTCACTGGCCCTCGAGGAGATCGATTCTCTGGAGAAGACTGAATATGGGGTCAGGGCGAAGAGGCTATATGCCCTTGAGGATGCGCTGAAAGCCCGCGAGGACGATCTCGTCAAGGCCTTCGACGAGGACTTCGGCAAGGGAGCCTTCGAGGTCTACACGACAGAGGTGGGCTTCCTTTATAATAATATCAGGAATATTCTCACCCATCTGCGGGACTGGATGCGGCCCAAGGCGGTTCCGACCCCTTTCGTGCTGTGGCCGGGCCGTAGCAGGATCATGTTCGAGCCCTACGGCAAAGTGCTTGTCATCGGGCCTTTCAACTATCCTCTCCACCTTGTCGTCGCTCCGCTGGCCGCCGCCCTCGCGGCTGGTAACACGGTTGTCGTGAAACCTTCGAGGCAGACCCCGAACGTGTCCCGGGTCCTTTCCGAGGCGCTTAGGGAAGCGTTTGATCCTGAGGTGGTTGAGATTGTGGATCCGGCGATGTCGAATGAGGAGATGCTCGCCAGGCGGTACGACTACATATTCTTCACGGGAAGCCCGAAGGTCGGGAAGGTCGTGATGGAGGCGGCCTCAAAGCACTTGACTCCAGTCACCCTTGAGCTTGGCGGGAAGAGTCCGGCTATTGTCTGCGAGGGGGCTCCGGCTAGGCTGGCTTGCGAGCGGATCGCCAAGGGCAAGTTCCTTAACGCTGGCCAGACTTGCGTGGCTCCGGATTATGTCCTTGTCCATGAGTCTGTCCACGACGAGTTCATCTCCACGATGAGGGATGTCGTCAAAGAGTTTTTCGGCGACATCTCTGTCCGTCCGGCCGAGATGACCCTCATGGCCACCGGGCGTCACTTCGACCGTGTCGCGGCGTTGATTCCGGGCGTTCAGGCTTCCGGCGCCGCCCCGGCCGGAACGGACACTGCCTCCCTCGGCACGTTAAGAGGGGGGACCGGAGCCGAGCATGGCGAGGCGAGCGGTGGGGCCGAGCGAAGCGAGGCGTCCTGCCGGTCGGGGTCGGCGCCGGAAGCTACCGCGCCGGACTCTCTTTGTGAGGCTGAAGCCAGAGGCGAGGTGGTGATCGGTGGCTACACGGACGCTGAGAAGCGCTATATAGCACCTACTGTGATAGACAACTGCACCTGGGACGCCCCGGCGATGCGGGAGGAAATCTTCGGCCCCGTGTTGCCTGTCATAACCTACAAGGACCTTCAGACCGAAGTCATCGACAAAGTAAAGGACGGAGAGAAACCCCTGTCGCTTTACATATTCTCGAGGAACCGCCGCGAGACCCGCTCAATTCTCTCACAGGTTTCCTTCGGAGGCGGTTGCGTCAACGAGACCATGATGCATCTCGGCAATGAGAACCTCCCCTTCGGAGGTGTGGGCGAGTCCGGCATGGGAGCCTATCACGGAAAGACTGGCTTCGAGACCTTCTCGCACCAGAAGTCATTGCTGCTCAAGTCGTCATGGCTCAACATAGACCTCCTCAAGCCCCCTTACGGAAGGAAGCTTGATTTGATCAGGAAGTTCTATAAATAAAGGATCAGCCCAGCAGTCTCTTCACTATCGTGGAGATAGTCCTGCCGTCGGACAGGCCGGCGAGCGCCTTGTTGGCGGCTCCCATCACCTTGCCCATGTCCTTGATCGACGTGGCCCCGACCTCCGCGATGATGGCTTTCACCTTCTCCTCGACCTCGGCCTCGGAAAGTTGCTTGGGAAGATATCTCTCCATGACCGCCGCCTCGGCGAGCTCGTTGTCGGCCAGGTCCTGACGGCCGGCCGCCACGAACTGCTCCGCGGCCTCTTTCCTCTGCTTGACCAACTTCTGGATCATCTTAAGGATGTCCCCGTCTGTGACCTCCTTCGATCCGTTCTCCGCTGTCTTGTAGAGGAGTATCTCGCCTTTGATGGCTCTCGTGGCCGCTGTGGCGACGGCGTCCTTCGCCTTCATCGCGACCTTGATGTCTTCTTGGATCTGTTGTTCTAAAGCCATGATATTCAGTTATTTGTAAATCTATTTCAAAGTGACTTCCACAAGGACGGGGCAGTGGTCCGAGGAGTACTGGCGGTCGATGATGTCGTCATCGACGCAGGCGTACGAGTGGACCGTTGCGTCCTTGGGGACGAAGATGTAGTCACCCCTGTCGCTGTCGGCCCTGTCGAAATCGAAGCCGTAGTAGGGGCTCTTCCGCCCGGTGGGCGCGGTCTCCGTCGAGGTGTAGCTGTCCTTGATAAGCTCGTTGTCGGAGAGGATGGCGATCGCCTCGGTCGTGGAACCGGTGTTGAGGTCGCCGGTGACGAAGACCGGAAGACCGTCGCTCAACTCCCTTGCCTTGTCCAAGGTGATCTTGGCCGCCATGGTCCTGGATTCCGGCCCCTTGTGGTCGAAATGAGTGTTGATGTAGAAGAACTCGCGTCCGGTGGCCTTGTCGAGGAACTTGGTCCATGTGGCTATTCTCTCGAGGGAAGCGTCCCAGCTCTTGCTTCCAGGGACGTCCGGGGTCTCGGACAGCCAGAAACTGCCCCAGTCCAGAAGCTCGAACCTTGAGGTCTTGTAGAAGATGGGGGTACCCTCGCCCTTTCTGTCGGCGCGGCGTCCCTCTCCGACAACCTCATAGGTGTCCTTGAGATCCTCCATCAGCGACTCCTTCATCGCGTCATTCACCTCCTGGGCTCCGATGATGTCGAAGTCGTGGTCCGCTATTCTTTTGAGAATAAACGGCTTCCGCTGGTAGAAGTCCCGATCGAGAGAGTCCTGAGACGTGATGACCCTCATGTTGTAGTTGGCGAAGCGGATGGGAACATTCCTCTTTCCGCATGATACCATGGCTGCCAGCGCCGCCACGGCGATGATGGTGTAACCGAATGCTTTCATTAGAAAATGTAATTAAGTCCGATGTTGATTCCGATGTTACCGTCGTTGGCGTCGAGGCACTTGCCGAGCTCGAAGTTGATGTTGAAGTTCTGGTTCATGATGATGTGCAGTCCGGCGCCGGCGCTCATGTGGAGTTTCTCGGCGTTGCCGGTGTAGAAGTCAGCCGCGGTGTACTCCTTGCCGTCTACTTTGGAGATGACGGTCTTGTCCCCGGCCAGGCTCTTCATCTGTTCCTCCCTGTAGGGGCTGACCACCTTGCCCATGTCGAAGAAGGGGTTGGTGGCGAGAACCCAGTTCTGGTTGATCCAGCGGAACCTTGCGAAACTCCAGCGAAGCTCGATGTTGGACCAGGCGTAACTGTTGCCTTGGAGGCGGTTATAGACCGTTCCGCGGACAGTGCAGGTGGATCCCAGACCCTCGGGCCTGATCTGTTTGAGGTTGATTGTCTGGATGGTCTGAAGCATGTAGAATGGAGTGTCGCCGGCTAGTTGTCCCTGGTAGGCGAGGTGATAGCCTAAGGTCAGGCGGTCCTGGACCAGAGGGAAGAACTGTTTCCAGTGGGCCGCCAGCTTAAGGTAGCTGTTGTCATGCTTGGAGATTATGTCCGGCGAGCCGTAGGCGTAAAGTTCAAGGTTGGCCCCGCGGGTCGGGTTATTCTCATGATCCCTGGTGTCGTAGACCACTCCGGCCTTGATTTCCAGGTGTTTCCCGCCTTCCATCTCCTCCTTGCGGATCACGTCGTGCTTGACGTAGAGGTCGTACAGCGACACGTCAGAGGCTGTGTCCAGGGATTTGTTCTCGGCGTGACCGGTCCTGATCCCGTAGAAAGACAGGCCTCCGGCCCATCCCCAATGACTATCCCCGAACTTACCCTGTAGGACAAGGGCTGTGCGGAATATGTCCCTGCGCATCAGGTAGACCCCGCGCCCGTCACTGATCATGTCGAGCTCGGGGACATACAGGGACGAGGCGCCGTTGAACCCGTAGAAATTGTCAGTCTTATTCCCGAAATAAGAGAGGTCGAGGGAGAGCCTGACACCGGGGATCACATATTTGCTGTCGAAGAAGGCGTGGTAGACGGAATTGCCCTTTGAATACCAGGAGGCCTCGACATTGGCCTTCCACATGTACTCAGGGTAGGTCGAGCCGTCGCCGTACCAATAGATGTCGGTCAGGGCGCCGTAGTGCCATCCGAGGTCTGAGGAATAGCCGACGGCGGGCAGGGGGCCGAAATTCAGGCCGGTCTTGGTGACCTCTTGCGCGCGGGAGGTGAGGACGCAGCCGGCGAGAAGCGCGGCCGCGAGAATCATTTTTCTCATATTCTTTTGGTTTTTAATAACTCATAGGATTTCTTGAGGGCGTCGTGGCCGGAGAGCAGGCGGATGTCCGAGACGAGGACACGGCCCCTCTCGAGAGTCTCGTAGAAGACAGTGAAGGATCCGAGTGACAGGGGCAGGGCGACGCACGCCCAAGCCGGAGGGAACAGCTGTGAGAACGCGAAGGCCCAGATGACGAGCATCAAGGGCATCATGACGAACTTGACTCCGAAACGCGCCGTCCTCACGAAGGCCTTGTCCTTGATCCTGCCGGTCAGCCATTCGGCCAGGAGCCACATCGGGGCCGAGACCACGGTGGCGAAAAGAATAAGGGGCAGCAGGAGCAGGGCCACGACGCATCTCAGCGCGACAGCCCGGACGGGCTTCTCCTTCCCGAAGGACCAGCTCGACAGCCTTTCGGACCTGCGCTTCCTCTCGAAGTCCTCCGCTTTCCGGATGTCTTCCTCGGCGGCTGTCGTGGCGGCCTCCGCACCGGCTACCTTCGCCATGGCCCAGCGTCCCTCATAGGTCCCGTCGTCCGGGAGGCAGGTGATAAGGGAGGAGAGACTTTCCCGGATCTGGTCCAGCAGCGCCCGGTAGATCCGGCTCTCAGGGAGTTCCGGATTGGAGGCTACGAACCCGGTCACGTTGATGGCCTCGCCATAGCGGATCCTGACAGGGGTGCGGATGCGGTAAAAGTCCTGATATTCAAGACCGACAGGCACTATGTAGACCGGCTTGCGGCTCCCGATCCGCTCATTCGCGAGCAGGGCGGTCCGCACCAGGCCTTTCTTCAGGGGGAGGAGGGAATGCATCGGGCGGTGGGTGCCTTCGCAGAACATGCAGTACCTCATCCCGTGGTCAAGGCACTCGATTACCTCGTCCATCGTGCTCCTGTTGGCGAGCACGGCCTTGGCCCCGTCCCGGGATCTCGGGAGCGGGAGGATGCGAAGGAACCGCAATATCTTATTCACCAAAGGTTTACGGAATATGTCAGCCCTCGCTCCGAAAAGAGTCGCCTCTTTCCAGTCCTGCAGGATGAGGAGGGCGTCCATCACGGTGTTGCAGTGGTTGGGTGCCAGCAGGACGGCCCCGTCCTCCGGGACGTTTTCCTTCCCCTCCGAGGTGATGGCGCTGAACATGCTCCTGGTGACATCGTCGACGCCGATTCTCCCCCAGGAGTACTTCCAGTCTTTCTCGTAGAGTTTCCTCATGCTAGCGGGCGGCGCGTTTGTCCAGGATGTTGAATACCGTAGAGACAGTCAGCCCGGAGATGATGTGCCAGATGCCCCACCAGGCTGTGATCACGAGCATGCCCCCGTGGGGCGGGAAGCCCGCGAAGATGGAGGTGCCAAGCAGCAGGACCAGTCCGAGCCCGGAGTTCTGGATGCCGGTCTCGATCGTGAGCGTCCTCCGGTCGCGGAAGGGGACCTTGAAGGCGGAACCCATCCCGAACCCGATGCAAAGGGCCAGGAGGTTGTGGATGAGAACGACGATGAATATGTACTTGACGCACTTGAGGAAGGCGTCGATGTTCCCTGTGAAGGAAAGGACCACCATGGCGATGAAGAACACGATCGACACCCACTGGAAGGGCTTCTTCAGCTTCTCGGCCACCTTGGGCAGGAAATGTGAGAAGAGGATGCCGAGGGTGAGGGGAATGCCGAGGAGTATGAATATGGTCTTGAAAACGTCCCATAGCGGGATGACAAGCGTGGGGACGTCAGCGGCGACATTCGCGGTGTGGAGATAAAGGTTGCCCCAGATGAAGAAATTCGCCGGGGTCATCAGGACGGCCAGGGCGGTGCTGATCGCGGTCAGGGACACCGACAGCTCGATGTTCGCCTTGGAGAGCGAGGACATGAAATTCGAGATGTTCCCGCCCGGGCAGGAGGCGACCAGTATCATCCCGAGGCCCATCATCGGGGAGATCCAGCTTCCCATCAGGACCGCCAGCAGGAAGGTGAGAGCGGGCAGCAGGACAAGCTGGCAGAGCATGCCGAGAATGACTGACTTTGGTTTGCGGAACACTTCGATGAATATTCTCGGCTTGATGCCGAGGGCGACGCCGAACATCACAAAGGCGAGCACAATGTTGATAGTGTTCATTCCTCCGGCGTTCAGGGTCACATTGATCTTGTCAATGCTTGCGGCGACTTCAGGGCTCATATTATGTGGTTAAAAAACAAAGATATAATGTTTTGTCGAACCTTGAAACTTTTTTCGCCCCTCAGCGGCCATAAAAGACGACGCCGTCCCTCGAGGGGGCGGCGCCGCGTCAGTCAAAACGTCTGGATCCTAGAGCTGGGGACCGGCCTTGACAAGGGCCTTTCCGGCCTTGTTGGACTCGTATTTCTTGAAGTTCTTGATGAACCTGCCGGCGAGATCCTTGGCCTTCTCCTCCCACTGGGCGGGATCGGCGTAGGTGTCGCGGGGATCAAGGATTCCGGTGTCGACTCCCTCGAGGATCGTGGGGACCGTGAAGTTGAAGAAAGGAATGACCTTGGTCGGAGCCTTGTCGATGCTGTGGTTGAGGATGGCGTCGATGATCCCGCGGGTGTCGCGGATCGAGATCCTCTTGCCGGTTCCGTTCCATCCGGTGTTCACGAGGTAAGCCTTGGCTCCGCTCTTCTTCATCCTCTTGACAAGCTCCTCGGCGTACTTTGTCGGGTGGAGCTCAAGGAAGGCCTGGCCGAAGCAGGCGGAGAAGGTCGGGGTGGGCTCGGTGATGCCGCGCTCGGTGCCGGCCAGCTTGGCGGTGAAGCCGGAGAGGAAGTAGTACTTCGTCTGCTCGGAGTCGAGGATGGAGACGGGAGGCAGCACGCCGAAAGCGTCGGCCGACAGGAAGATGACCTGCTTGGCGGCGGGGCCGTGGCTGTCGGGACGGACGATGTTGTTGATGTGGTAGATCGGATAGGAGACGCGGGTGTTCTCGGTCACGCTCTTGTCGTTGAAGTCGATCTTCCCGTTCTCGTCCACGGTAACGTTCTCCAGGAGGGCGTCCCTGCGGATGGCGTTGTAGATGTCAGGCTCGGACTCCTTGTCCAGCTTGATGACCTTGGCGTAGCAGCCGCCCTCGAAGTTGAAGACACCCTTGTTGTCCCAGCCGTGCTCGTCGTCGCCGATGAGCTTGCGCTTCGGGTCGGTGGAGAGGGTGGTCTTGCCGGTGCCGGACAGGCCGAAGAAGATGGCGGTGT